>CAIRFY010000345.1 GCA_903877945.1 uncultured Oscillochloris sp.
CTCGCCTCCTCGCCTCCTCGCCTCCTCGCCGCCTCGCCGCCTCGCCGCCTCGCCTCCTCGCCGCCTCGCCTCCTCGCCTCCTCGCCTCCTCGCCGCCTCGCCGCCTCGCCGCCTCGCCTCCTCGCCGCCTCGCCGCCTCGCCGCCTCGCCTCCTCGCAGTACGGTCATGCGAAGAGCGCCCTTCTGAAACCTTGTCTAACCGAGAGCGGGCAAAGAAAAAGATTGTCAGCCAAGCTGACAACCTTCTTCTCTGCCCGCCACTGTATCAGAACGAGGGCGGTTGCCCTAGAATGAGGCCATCATCGTGCGCAGTTGCTGGTTGCGGCTAAGCCGACCCAGCACATTCCGCTTCACATTATAGACATCGTTCACGCTATGAAACAGATCACCGCGCTTGGCGAAGATCGTCCGTGGCGTCAGACTAAGCACAAACGAGCAGTAGACCACCACGCGCTCGATCTCGCTGTTGAGCTGGTCGTTAATAAAGCGCCAGAACTCTTCGCGGTCTACCCGGCTCATCGCCTCTTCGTCGGGTGAGTAGTGCGGGGCGTGGCTGGACGTGACCGTTTCCTCGGGAAGCATTTCCGACCAAGACTGGGCGCGGACGCTGTCAATCACCACGCTGGTGGCGCAGAGTTGGAGGTACTGAAGGAGCGAGGCGAGGTTCGGAAAGGCGGCGAAACGCTCAGGGGAGAGGGCGCGCCAGAATTTGGTGAAGGCACCCACAACAAAATACTCGCTGCTCTCGCCGCTGCTGGTGAAGGCACCACTCCGCCTGATCCAGCCCTCGACAAGGCCGCTATAGTGCAAGTAGAGTTGCTCCCATGCCAACTCATCACGCTCAACCAGGGCGCGACGGAAAAGCTCGTAGCTGTAGCGCGTATCGTGCTGCTGCCCCCGATAGAATCGCTCGCTCTCGGTGGCGCAGCGTCGCACCAGAAATGCGAGATCCATCTCGATGGGGGCGTCATCGTGAATAATCACTCCTATCTCGCGTCCAGGGCGAGTCCGCGCCACAGCGCTATGGGCTGTCTCCAGAGCGGGTCGGGTGGATGTGTCGATATACTGCGTGATCATGGGGCATCCTCAATTCTTTAGGCAGCCCGCCGGAGTATGCCGGTAGCGCATCGCGGCGCGACATAAGCGATTTGTATCGTGTGTCACGTTGGGAATCTGGCGCGTTCTACCCTCGCCAAACCTTGTCTCTCTAGGCTGATTGTAGACAATGCGGTTAGAGCTGAGAAGATCGGGAGATGAGCAACGGATGACAGATATTACGACCGTTGGTCGTACATCGCAGGGGCGCACGGGGTTAGAGGTTAGTCGCGCACGGAAGGGGGGAGCAGCAACCCGTTCAATAGGTCACGGGTGCGGGTGTGCGCGGCGACAGGGCCGTCGACCGAAGGGGAGCGGTCGATCTGATCGGCAGGCGTACCAACTGAACGGGCAGCCGCCACATTTTCAGCAAGAATGACAGCCTGTATCTGCATATGCCGAATCATAACGCACATAGACGGTGGCAACAATCGGACAAGGGTACGATCTCTGGGACAAAACGGCGGGGTGCGCGAAGATCTTCATTCAGCATTGACGCCCGGACGAGATCGGGTAAGATAGGCGCTATGGAACATAACTTCTTTGTCTACCAGCGCCGTGCGCTGCGCCCCCTGCTGCGATGGGGGATGGGCAGCAGCGTAGTCGGTGCTGCACTCACGCTGCTGCCACACGACTACTGGCGTCAGCTTGGCACGCAGGCCGTCACGTGGGGTGTGATCGACGCTGCCCTAGCTGTCGCCGGGCAGCGTGCGGCGCTGGTGAAGGCCGAGCATAGCTTCGCTGGCGATCTGAGCGAGTCTCAGGAGCACATCGCGGTTGAGCAGTTCCACCGCATTTTGCTGATCAATACTGGCCTGGATGTGCTTTATATTCTCGTCGGGCTATTCACCGCCAACCGCTACGCCGAGATGCCTAAACGCCGTGGCCTCGGGCATGGCATCGCTATCCAGGGCGTCTTTCTGCTTATTTTCGATGGCCTGCTCACCCGCGATGTCCGCGTGCGCTGGCTCTAGCTCTCAATGCAAAATGCAAAATGCGAAATGCAAAATGGGCTTTGCATCTTGCATCTTGCATTTTGCATTTTGCATTTACTATGATCACACGTGCGCTCTTTCCTCTACTCCAGTGCCCCACCTGCCGCTCACGCGACCTGTATGTGGCCGATGATGGCCTGCACTGCGCGTCGTGCGCGAACGTCTATGCGTTTGCCGATGGCTACATCGATCTGATGCCCCGTGGCACCGCTTACGGCTATGTCTCAAAGTACGTCACCGACGAGGCCGAGCTTGCGGAGGAGCTTGATTACCGCGACCTGGCCCCGCCGCTGCTGGCCGCCGGGGTGCGCGACCGCGCCCTGCGCCGCATGTTGCGCTGGCAGCCCGGCGATGTGGCCCTGGATAATGGCTGCGGCACCGCCAAGCACGCGGTCTGGAACGCCAGCCGCGTTGGTTTGATGGTCGGCTCTGACCCGGCAACCCTCTTTGCCGATGAGGCGGTGGCAACGGTGGCGCTGACGAAGGCGGACTCGCGATCCCTGCCATTCGCCGAGGGGAGCTTTGATAAGGCGTTCGCCATCGACATTCTGGAGCACTTCCCGCTCGACGTGATCGACGATTATTTGGCTGAGACGGCCCGCGTGCTGCGACCGGGCGGGCGTATGCTGGCCTTCTCCAACACCCGCGAGATGTCGCCTATCCAGCCAATCATCAACCTGAGCCGCCGCCTCGGGCGGCTGTTTGTGCGCGCCGGGGTCTACGACTTCTCACGCGAGGCCCGCCGCAAGTCCGACCACCTGAAGTCGCTGGAAACCTGGGAGGATGTGCTGGCAGCCTTCGAGCGGGCCGGTTTGCGCCCAGTCCGGGTGATCTTCTGGAACAGTCTGTTCACCACGTTTGTGGAGCATGTGCTGATGAAGCTGGGCGAGGCGGTGATGGGAAGGCAGGAGGCCAAAGGGAAGCCTCAGCCCTCAGCCCTCAGCCCTCAACCCTCGGCAGACGGCATCGCCCGCGAGATTCGCGCCCGTCGGCGCATACGCTCGCAGCTACGGCCCGGCAGCCCGGTCTACTACGCCCTGATGGCTGTCACCCTGCTGATGGAGCTTGACCTCTGGCTCTTCGGCTGGATGCGCTGCGGTAGCTACTTTATTCTGGTTGAAAAGCCACGCTCGCCGGGATAATATGACAATCCGACCGCTCTACATCTCGCCCGTCGGTCGTGGCGGGGTTGACTTTGGCATCCAGAACATCGCCCGCTCGGTGCGCGCCTCCGGCCTGCGCCCGGAGCTGCTGCGCCTGCCCGAGATCTACAACTTCGCGCCCTTCCTCATCTCGCGTGGGCTGCCTGCCGACTGGTGGCGTGGCTTTGATGTGGTGCAGGGCCGCTCGCGGGTGGCTTTTGCCTTCCGCGAGACGGGCCTGCCGGTGGTGACGACGGTTCATCACCTGACGACCGACCCTGACCTACAGCCCTACAGCTCACTGGCCCAGCGCATCTTCTACCGGCTGGTCGAGTCGCGCTATGACGGACTTTCAATCGCCCGCGCCGACGCGGTGGTGTGCGTGAGCCGCTTTACCCAGCGTCAGGTTGAGCAGACCTACGGGCGGCGCGACAGCGTGATCATCTTTGATGGGATCGACACCGAGGTGTTTGTGCCGACGGTGGGGATGGCCCGCCGTGACGACGGGTTGCCGCCCTCGGATGCGCGCATCCGGCTGCTGTTTGTGGGCAACCGCACGCGGCGCAAGGGCTTTGACCTGCTGCCGCAGATTATGGATCGGCTGCCCACTGACTACACGCTCTTCTACACTGGGGGCTTCCAGGGCCAGGACGAGGGGCCGCCGCACCCGCGCATGGTGGCGCTTGGCTCGCCTGACCGGGCTGGGCTGGTGGCGGCCTACCAGAGCTGCGACATCCTGCTCTTCCCCTCGCGCCTGGAGGGCTTTGGGATCGCCCCGGCTGAGGCTCTGGCCTGCGGTCGCCCGGTGGTCACGACCAACGCCAGCGCACTGCCGGAGGTGGTGGACGAGGGGCAGAGTGGCTTTCTGGTGGCCCGCAACGATGTGGCAGGCTACGCGGAGCGAGTGCAGACCCTGGGCGAGGACGCGGCGCTACGCCAGCGTTTCGGCGAGTTTGGGCGTGAGAAAGTCGCGGCGAGTTTTGGCTATGACCAGTTGGGGAACGGATTCGCCGCGCTCTATGCGCGGCTGCTGGGGAGATAAACACAGAGTTGCCGTTCGCTTAAACCTGGACAGGGTTCGGAAGATTGGATAGGCTCGTGTGATGAACGAGCCAACCCACAGGGTCTGGATCCCGTCTGTTATAGGTGATCGACCGTACATTCGTCTGAACCACCTGGGTAGATGAGCGAACGACACGTACAATGATCCGAGAACTAGTATATGAGGTCTTTCGCAAGCGTATTAATCATCGGTTCATACTGTGCCAGCAGCGCCGTTGCGCTCGTAGTACCGGGCATAGCGCTGAGTCGAACGAGGATACAGCCCATGAGCGCCATCTTGACATCGCCTTGTGAGAGGCTGAGTCCGCAGGTTCGGAGTGTGGCAACGACCGCACGAGTTTCGTCAGCAGCCAGATGGAGCATATCGTTCGCCATCAATGGATCGCTCACATCGCCCGCATCCTTTCGGCAGACAATGATCAGGTCGTAGCTTACGGGAACCTTCGCTTGCTGCACAGGCACCGACACTGACATCTCGGCTTTGACAAGGTGGGTCTTTGTTATGACAAATCCCGCTTCGCGGATAGCCCGGTAGAGCGCGGCCCAGCCCTCCGTACGGGTATGGTGGTATGTGAAGATCAGCAACCCATCCGGTTTTAGCACCCGGTGGCACTCCGCGAAAACCCCGCCAAGCCGCTCCGTAAACACGCATGCATCGGTCTGCTGCACCTCCTGGAGTGATCGGGTTGTGGTGCTGGCGAAGGCCAGATCATCCGGCAAGAGCTGGCGCAGCCAGACATAGAAGAAGTCGGCGAGCTGGGAATAATGGACATTATCGAAGAAGGGCGGATCGGTTACCACAAGGTCAACACTCTCAGAATCAATATCAGTAACTGCCGAATCACCTACCGAGAGGTAGACCTGTGCCCCCTGGGTGAACGCCGCATAGTCTATGGCTGGAACTGCATTCAGTGGCGGCGCGAGATCAAAGACCTTCTCGTGGGTCACCTTTGGCTGCGTGGCCCCCATGCGCAACTCAAATGGCCGATCCTTATAGTCAAGGGCGCGCAGGATACGATACTCAAAGAGTGTGGAAAACGAGCCCGATGATCGCTCGGTTCCCCAGAGATTTGCCTCTAGTGGTGTCAGTTCTGGTTTCAAGATATGATGTGCAAACATATGCCGAACCGCACCCGTACCAATCCCCTTAAACGACGCAAACATATTATTGAATTCCAGGGCACCTGAGAAAAGACAAGCCATAAGTGGGCGCACATGAGGGTTGGGGATGGCGGCAACCCCACGCATCAGCGTAGCAAGCGCGACCAACTGGCGGGCATTAAACATCTGATGCCAGAACTGGTAGCCATAGTGGAGAACTTGGTTCGTATTGTAGCCGGGAGTGATTGTCTCCTGCGGGATATGCGGCCAGAGCGCCGTGAGTTGTAGGCTGGCCTGCTCGTAGCGCGCCCGATCATCGGCGCTGATTGGGAGGAAATGTTTATCGCCTGTAGGGCCGAGGGCCATTTTGGCATAGAGCCGATGTGTGGGCGGGATACCCTGACGACGCACAGCATCAATCAGGATGAACGTTGCATGGCAATGCGGGCAACGTACATATGACCGATCAAACACCCCCTGCTGCGGGTTATAGCGCATCGCGCACTGGTGGCAGATCGCCGTAGTCGCATCGTGATCCACCACATTGATTGCATCGCAGGATGGGCACAGCGATTGCGATGCCGGGTACTGCTTAGGGTAGGCGTGCTTAGCAAAGATACGGCTCTTGAACAGATCGATCTGCTGGGCGCAGAGCGGGCAGGCGATGACTTTCACCCAGAAATAGTAGAGCCCTTCTGCCGGTGTACCATCAGGCAAGGCGCAGGCATAGAGTGACGTGATCTGCGGTGCGACCGTCTGAGTCAACTGATCGTAGGCAGCAATTACTTCGGCCCGATCATAGGGTTGAATCGCTGCGCGAACCATCGCATAGGACACCGGGTTAATATCGCGTCCGATCACCCGGCAGCCAAGTTTCACTGCCTCGTGAATGGTGACTCCGCTGCCCATAAACGGGTCATAGATCACTGTGTCCGGGAAAGCTGCGGGCGTCCACAGGAGATCGGCCACGTCCTGATGTCCGTCGGCACACCCAGCCACGATCATGGCGCGAAAGACCGAGCCGAGTCGACGTGCCCACCACTTGTGGATGTATGAGAGTGGTCGATAAATTTCCTTGCGCCATGATTCGTGCTCCGCAATGGTGCTGACGAGCGCGGCAGGGAATCCATTCTCAATGGCACGGGCGATCTGGGAAGTAGCGACGGAGATGGGCTGCGTCATATCTCGACATCGCTTTCATCCGACCTGGATGGGGTGATGGGTACAACAAACTTCCCTCGACCCTGGGTAGCCTCAACCCGGCGGATTGGTCGTGGGAACGGGTCAATCAAGTGTTGCAACTCCCACCCTGGCGGCACATCATCGTGAAAACGATAGACCGCGAAGACGTTTTGCTGCTTGGGATCGTCGGGCAACGTTCGCCCGATCTGATACACCATTGATACCGCAGTGCCCTCCGATTCGATGCGATTGCGGCTCACGAGCGATGCTGCGTGGTCGAGTTGAGGGGCACCGAGTGGGTTGGCAAAAATAAGCATGGGTCGTTGACGGTTAAGGCCGTCCGCATATGAGCCCATGCCGAGACCTTTCTTTCGCTGACCAGTGATACTCAGATAGAACTCGAAGTCGGTATTGAGCGCATCACCATCGCAGAGCGCCATTGCCGTGAGTTTGTAGGCATCTGGGCCGGCAGATTCCTGGCAGACAAACAAATAGAAGCCGGGAATATCAAGGACGGTTTGTGTCTGATCATAGACGCGCATCGTGCCGCATGGTGGTGTGGTGTTGTAGTCCAATCCTGTTGAGCGGGCAACTTGGCCACTCGCGGCGCGTTCCAATTTTTTGACCTCAATGCCAACGATTCGTGAGAGATCTACGCGTAGTCGACGGCGGCTGGTCTGGATGCATGAATCTGGGCGAAACACCACCATATCAGGGCTTGTGAGCGGCCCCGGTGCGCGATGGCATGTGGCATCTTGTAGATCTGCGTGCAGGATGCCCGCAATATATTCATCGAGCGGGTCATCCTGTGTATTGCGCTTCGCACGGAGGCCAAATGGTATGGGGGTGCCGTCGTTAGCAAAAAAGGCAGTGCGTAAGATGAGAAAGACTTCTAGGGTCAGATCGCTCAGAGACATAGGCATGATTGGTGAAGGCTCATCATGGGCACATTGGATGTCGGAGGGTACTACTCACACCGCATCATACGCGAGATAAATGCTACGACAAGGTTTCAGGTGCCAGGTTTCAGGTTTACGGTTTGGCGAGGATGCGAGGATGCGACGAGGCGATGCTATCGCATCCTCGCGTCCTCGCGTCTCCGCCACACTGTAAAGCTGTTCTGAACCATGTCGTAGGGCTACAACTCGATCTCCAGCCCCTCGTAGGCAGCCTGGGTTGCAGAGAAGATCTGCTGGGCCTCGCGTTCGATCTGCGCAATCTTGGCGTCGTCGTAGCGCGGCTCGTGGTGGAAAAGAACCAGCCGACGGGCGTTGGCCATCTTCGCCACAGCGCAGGCCATCTCCGGGGTGCTATGACCCCAGCCCTGCTTGCCCGCATAGTCATCGGCGGTGTACTGGGCGTCGTGGATGATCAGGTCGGTATCGCTGGCGAAGTGAACGAGGCGCCGATCACTTTCGATATAGCCCTCGGTATCACTGGCGAAGACCAGTGATCGGTTGTGCCACTCGATCCGGTAGATATAGGTACCGCTGCGCGGATGGGCGTAGCTCTTATGGATGCGTACCCGCAACGTATCGGGGCCAGTAACGATCTGCTCGTGGTAGATATTGAGGATACGTGGCTCGCTACCCGGCCCGTCGATCAGCACCGTCTCCGTCTCACGCAAGCTGCGCACCACCTTGAGCGAGGGCAGGTCGTGAAGGCTCACGGGGAAACTGGGCGGCAGCACTGCGTGGTTCAACGAATCCTCCAAATCCTCCTCGAAGGTGCGCGGCCCGAGGATATACAGCACACTGGTGCCGATGTAGGCCGGGGGGAAGTAGGGAAACCCCTGGGTATGATCGTGGTGCATGTGCGTGAGCAGCAGCGTCGCACGGATGGGCGCGCCGCCCTGCTCCCGTGCCCGCCGCAGCAGATCGTAGCCGAGGTTGATAATCCCTGTGCCGGCATCGATGATCAGGGTATGCGGGCCGGCCTGAACCTCGACACAGGTGGTGTTGCCTCCATAGCGCACGGTGGTGGGGCCGGGCACCGGAAAACTGCCGCGCGTACCCCAGAAACGTACGAGAAATGCGTCATTATTCATCCGGAGCCTCGTTCCCTATTGCCTACTCCACATACCCACGCAGCAACTGAACGAGCAGACGCACGCCAATCCCGGTGGCACCCTTTGTGTAATAGGGGCGAGTCGCCCGCTCGACCCAGGCCGTCCCGGCGATGTCGAGGTGGATCCAGGGGTAGTCACCCACAAAACTAGCCAGGAATCCGCCCGCCGAGATCGCGCCGCCGTAGCGCCCGCCGGTGTTTTTCAGGTCGGCGATGTCGCTCTTCATCATGTCGCGGTACTCGTCCCACAGGGGCAGTTGCCAGACGCGCTCAGCCGTCACCTCACCGGCCCGGCTCAGCCGGTCGGCCAACTCCTGACTGGTGCCCATCATGCCGGTGGCGTGGGGGCCGAGGGCCACCATAATCGCCCCGGTGAGGGTGGCTAGGTCAATAATCGCCGTCGGATTGTAGCGCTGGGCGTAGAAGAGTCCGTCGGCCAGAACGATCCGGCCCTCGGCGTCAGTGTTCAGCACCTCAATCGTCTTGCCGCTCAGGGTGCCGATAATATCGCCGGGCTTGTAGGCATTGGAACTAGGCATATTCTCGGCTGAGCAGATGATGCCGACGACATGCAAGGGCAACTTCAGCTCGCCTACGACCTGCATTGCGCCGAGAACCGCCGCCGCGCCGCCCATGTCCATCTTCATCTCGTCCATCTTGTCGGCGGGCTTGATGCTGATGCCACCGGTGTCGAAGGTGATGCCCTTGCCTACCAGGCAGATCGTGGGCGTGCCCTCGGCGGCGCTGCCATGCTCGATCACCATAAAGCGCGGCTCCTGGGCCGAACCCTGGCCCACGGCGAGGATGCCGTGGAAACCTTGCGCAGTGAGTTGCGCCTTGTCGAGTACCGTCACCGCAAAGCCATAGCGCTCACCAAGGACGAGTGCCGTCTCGCCGAGTACCGTGGGGGTGATGGCGTTGCCGGGGCCGTTGACCAGATCGCGGGCGAGGGTAACGCCGCCCGCAATAGATAGGCCGACAAGAGCGCCGGCCTGAGTCGCATCGGCGGCAGAACCCACATACAAGGTCGCCGACGTCACATTCACAAGCTCGTGCGGGTCAGTTTTATAGCGCAGATAGTGGTAGAGTCCCAGCTTAGCACCCTCCGCGAACGCCTGCCCAACAACGGCGGGGTCCAAGGCCAGGTTGGTGGGCAGGGCCAAGGCGAACGAGGTTGCCTTCAGATCCTGGGCCTTCTGGGCAGCGAGCGCCGCTGTCTGGCGCACCGTCTCCGCCGAAAGTAACCCGGCTTTGCCCAGGCCGATGAGGAGCAGCCGACGCGGGGCGATGGCACCACGCGGGTAGATCAGCAGTGATTGCTTGGCTAGACCGCGAAAGTCATCGGGTTCCAGCAGCCTGGCGACAGACATGGGCAGCGGAGAATCCTCAATCACTGCCAATACTGCCAGGTCGGCAGACTCGCGTAGCATATCCCCGACACGAACCGTGATCTGCATAACATTCCCTTCGCACACATTGAGTGACGTATGTGGGTATCGAGAACCCTGTACGAGCAACCATCGGAACATAACTGCGTACATTCTACGCCGCGCCCATGGGAACGTCAAACGCGCCGCCGGTACCTATCGGGGCATGAGCAAAGTCAGCTCCGGCCCCCTCACCCCCTGCCCCTCTCCCCGTGAGGGAGAGGGGAGTTTCTTCATCAGGATGCGCTCGGCTCCCCCTCTCCCGTTCAGGGA
>CAIRFY010000346.1 GCA_903877945.1 uncultured Oscillochloris sp.
GAGGCGCTCCGTATCGCCTCATCGCCTCGTCGCATCATTGCAAAACTGTAAAGCTGAATGTTCCCATTTTGAACCATGCCTCAGGGATGCTTCAAACCAGCGTGACAGATTGTCACGCTGATTTGAACCATGCCTGAGGCATGTTTCGCAGGAGAACAAAAGTAACGCCGTCTCCCTGAGTATCCCCGTTTGGCCCATTACACCGGGTGCAGGCCAGGGAATTCGAGGCCGAGGGTTTCGTCGAGGCCGAGCATAAGGTTCATACACTGCACGGCGCTGCCGGCGGCCCCCTTCATCAGATTGTCGATCGCGCAGATGCTGACGATCCGCCCGCTCTCGGGGTCAAGGGCGAATCCGATGTCGGCGAAGTTGCTACCGGCCAGGATCTTTGGCTCGGGGTAGCGGTAGATGCCCTGGCGCTCTTTGACGATACGCAGAAAAGGTTGGTCTTTGGCGAAGGCCCGGTACGCCAGCCAGAGATCCTTCTCGGCCAGGGGGCGCACGGCGAAGACGTGGGCGGTGGCCAAGGCACCGCGCACCAGTTCGACCGACGTAATCGAGAGGTGCGTGTTCTCTAGGCCGGTCACCTGGCGGATCTCGGCACTGTGGCGGTGGCCCACCGGGGCGAAGGAGCGTACCGCACCGGCGCGCTCGGGGTGGTGGCTGCTCTCGCTGCCGGTCGCCCCGCCCTCCGATGAGCCGACCTTCACCTCGATCAGTACGGGCTTGGTGCGATCAACCAGCCCGGCCTGCACCAGGGGCAGCAGGGCCAGGTTGCTGGCGGTGGCGTTACAGCCAACCCCGCTGGCGTAGCGCGCCCCACGCAGGGCATCGCGGTTCACCTCGGGCAGCCCGTAGACAAAGCGCCCGAGCCACGCGGGCGCCGGGTGATCCTCGCCATACCAGCGCTTGTAGGCGACTAGGTCGTCCAGACGAAAATCGGCGCTACAGTCAATGATCCGCTCAGCCAACCCGGCGTAGTGCTCGATAGCCTTGGCCGCCTCGCCGTGGGGCAGGGCCAGAAACAGCAGGTCGCATGGCTCCAGCTTGTCGGGGTGGATGAACTGGAGCGCCGTGCGCCCGCGCAGGTTCGGGTGAACCTGGTAGAGATAGCGCCCGGCGTTGCGCCCACTGGTGGCCTGGGCCAGTTCTACCTCAGGGTGCCAGAGCAGCAGCCGCAGCAGCTCGCCGCCCACGTAGCCCGAGGCACCGACAATGCTCACTCGTATGGTCATAGATTCTCACTTCTTGAATGCACAATGCACAATGCAAAACTCACACTTGTGCATTGTGCATTGTGCATTCATCCTCGCCCAACCTTCAGCGCATAATCCACGATCCTGGCCGGGATGTTCACGCCGGTCGTGTCGATGCTGTTGCGGAACTCCATGGTGTAGTTCACCTCGTTCACCAGGATGCGCCCGTCCTGCGTCTCCAGCAGATCGACCGCCACCACGCCGCCGCCCACCGCGTTGGCCGCACGGATGCTCAGGTCGGCCAGTTCGGGGGTGATCGGACAGTTGGATGCCTGGCCGCCGCGAGCAGTGTTGGTGATCCAGTGCTCGCTGGTGCGGTAGATCGCGGCGATGCACTCGTCGCCCACCACGAACGAGCGGATGTCGCGGCCGGGCTTGTTGATCAGCTCCTGAATGTAGTAGATGCTGTGCTGGTAGCTGCCCAGCACATCGCGGTGTTCAAGCACAGCCTCGGCGGCGTCGCGGTCGTTGATCTTACTGACCATGCGGCCCCATGAGCCGACCACCGGCTTGAGGACAACCGGGTAGCCCATCTGCTCAATGGCCTCCAGGGCACTCTCGGGGGTGAAGGCCAGCACGTTGGCGGGCGTGGGAACCCCGGCGTGGACGAGCGCCTGCGTGGTCAGGAACTTATCGCCGCAGGTGCTGGCCACGTGGTAGGTATTGACCGTGGGCACCCCGGCGTCGTTGAAGATCTTGAGCATGTACATGGCGCGGCCATGCTGGATGCAGCGCTCCAGCACCACGTCGAACGGATACTCGCGCTGGTGCAGATCGAAGATCTGCTCGCGGTCATCGATTTTGACATAGTCGATGCCACGGCGTTCCAGCTCGGTGAAGATCAGCTTCTCCTCGGCGCGGACGCGCGAGGCAAGAACGGCAATACGCATATCAGGCTCCAATGCAAAATGCAAAATGCAAAATGCAAAATGTAGAATACAAAATGCAAAATGTAGAATACAAAATGCAAAATGCTTCACGAGTCAATTTTTGCATTTTGCATTTTGCATTTTGCATTATTCTCCCCAGTCCTCTTCGACTTCGGGGGCCAGGGCCAGGGTCGGCGGGTCGAGGCTCACCACCTCAAGCTCGGCCCCGCAGTCGGGGCAGGCGACGATCTCGCTCTCCATGGTATCGGCGGCCAACGTAACATCAGCGGCGCACTCAGGGCATGACGCGGTCATTGGTATAACTCCTCGAAATCATCTCACCAATATTAATTATAGAACCCGTAGGGGTGCGTCACGCCGCGCCCCTACAGCCGGGCAATCACCGCACGGGTCACATCGGCGGTGGTAGATGTTCCGCCCAAGTCAGGCGTGCGTGGGCCATCGGCGAGGACGCGGGCGGCGGCGGCGCGCACATGGGCGGCGCAGTCGGCGCGGCGACGCCATTCCAGAAGCATGGCCACGCACTCAATGGCGGCCAGGGGGTTCGCGATACCCTTACCGACAATGTCAGGCGCGGCACCGTGGACGGGTTCAAACAGGGCGCGGCCCTCGCCGAGGTTGGCGCTCGAAGCCAGGCCCAAGCCGCCGCCGTGAATACAGGCCACATCCGAGAGGATGTCGCCGAAGAGGTTGGTGGTGACGACCACATCAAAGCGCTCGGGGTACTGGGCCAGCCACATCGCCGCCACGTCCACCAGCATCTCCTCGGTCGTGATGTCGGGGTAGCCGGCGGCTACCTCCAGGGCCACGGTGCGAAAAAGCCCATCGCTGACCCGTAGCACATTGGCTTTATGCACAATCGTCACCTTGGGCTGCGCGTGGCCGGCGGCGGCCCGGCTGCGGGCGAGGTCGAAGGCAACGCGCACGATCCGTGCGCTGGCCCGCCGGGTGATCAGCCGCTCAGCGATGGCCGTGTCGCCGCCGTCCTCCAGGCGCTCGCGCCCGGCGTACAGCCCCTCGGTGTTCTCGCGCACGACCACAAGATTGCAGGCTGCAGATTGTGGATTGCAGACGGGCGCGTCAATCTGCAATCCCACCACCGGGCGAATGTTCGCGTACAGATCCAGCTCACGGCGCAGCGCCACGATGGGGCTGCGGTAGCCGGGTACGTTGTGGCTCGGCGATGCCACCGCCCCAAAGAGTACCGCGTCGGCCACCCGCGCCGCCGCCAGGGTAGCGTCGGGTAGGGCCACCCCGAGGCGCTGGAAGGTCGCCCAGCCGGCCTCAACCTCGATCAACTCCACATTGGGGACGACGGTTCGCAGCACGCTCACAGCGGCCCCGAGTACCTCCGGGCCGATCCCGTCGCCGGAGATCACACATACTCGCATTACGTCATTCTTTCTGTGTCAACACATCATCCGTCACCGTGGAGCCTCGCCAGGGAAGCGCCCGTGCTGGCGGTAGAAGGGCACAATTCCACCGGCGGCCCAAACCTCACGCAGGAAGACGGGCGGCGGCGGCAGAGCGATCTTCTCGCCGCTCTCGGTAATAATCACGCCATCCTCCAGAACCAACTCCACCTCCTGGCCATCGTGCAACTGGGTGGTCAGATCAGCGGTGAAGCAGGGAATACCCAAGTTCAGGGCGTTGCGGAAGAAGATGCGGGCGAACAGCGGGGCGATGATCGCGCCCACGCCGACCATCTTCAGGGCTAGGGGCGCGTACTCACGTGAACTGCCGCAGCCAAAGTTATTCCCGGCCACGATGATGTCGCCCGGTTGTACGCTACCGGCGAACTCGGGCCGATGCTCGACAAACGGGTACTTGCGCAGGTCGTCCTCGTTCTTCAGCATGATCGGCGCGAAGCGGCCAGGGATGATCTGGTCGGTGTTAATATCCTGGCCGAAGATCCATACGCGGGACATAATAACCTCCAATGCAAAATGCAAAAAATCAATTTTGCATTTTGCATTTCAAAGAACATCCTGCGGGTGGGTAATAAACCCAGTAAGCGCGGTGGCGGCGGCGACTTCGGCGGAGGCCAGGTAGATGTTGGCATCGGGGCTGCCCATGCGCCCACGGAAGTTGCGATTCCCGGTGAATAGGCAGGTCTCGTTGGGGCCGAGGACGCCCATGTGTCGGCCAATGCATGCGCCGCAGCCGGGGGTGCCCAGGGCCGCACCGGCGGCGATCAGCTTGGCCAGGGTGCCGTCCTCGGTGGCCCGTAGCAGGGCGTCGCGGCTGGCAGGCACCACCATCAGGCGCACGCCGGGGGCCACATGCTTGCCGTCCAAGATCCGCGCCGCCGCCGCCAGATCCTCATAGTGGCCGTTGGTGCAGGTGCCCAGATAGACCACGTCCACTGGCACGCGCCCTAGTGCGCTCAGGTCGAAGACATTGTCCACAACGCTCGGCGCGCTGACCTGCGGCTCCAGGGTGTCCAGGTTCACCTCGATAATGCGGATGTAGCTGGCACCCTCCTGCACCTTGAGCCAATCGGGAACCTGCTGGGGGATGCCTACGGGCGGCACGATGCCCGCCTTCGCGCCCACCTCAATCGAGAAGGTTGCCAGGGTCATACGCTCCATCACCGTGAGGAACTCCACGCCGTGCCACTCGACGGCGGCGTAGGTCGCCCCATCGGCGCGCAGTTCGCGGGCGGCGTGCAGGGCCAGATCCTTGGCGCTCACGCCGGGGCGGAAGCGGCCCGTCGCCCGCACCAGCACCGTCTCGGGGATGCGGAACCAGGTACGACCAGTGGCCGCCGCCAGAGCGATGTCGGTGGAACCCATGCCGCTGCCGAAGGCACCCACGCAGCCGTAGGCGGTGGAGTGGCTGTCGCTGCCGACGATCACCATGCCGGGCTGGGCCACGCCCTCCTCGACCAGCACCGGGTGCGAGATGCCCCGGCCCACATCGTAGAAGTGCCTGATGCCCTGGCGTTGCACCCAACGCCGCACCTCGTTCTGCTTCTCCGCTGTCTGCACCGTGGCCGCCGGGGCCACATGGTCGATCACCACCGCCACACGCTCGGGATCCCAGACCCGCTCAGCGCCCAGCTCCTGCTCCATAATCTTGATGATACTGGGCGAGAGGCTGTCGTGCATCATCACCAGATCCACCGCCACCGACGCCACCTCGCCCGCGCTGACTGTTCGCCCAGCCGCCCGGCTGAGAATCTGCTCGCTTAATGTCTGTGCCATAGTGCCTCGCTTCGCTCGGCAATGCAAAATGCAAAATGCAAAATGCAAAATTGCCTACCACACTGGGTATTAGGATTGCGATATCTGTTGTCGTACACGGTCGCATTTTGCATTTTGCATTTTGCATTCACTCCGCGTACTCGTATAACAGCTCATCCACCGTATTGCCATCAATATCGTGCTCATCGCCGAGAGCCTTGATCCGGGCGGCGGCGACGCGGGCCTGAGCCTCGCTGAGGTAGATCCCCAGCTCGCGGGCGCGCTCGGCAATCGCGTGCCAGCCCACCAGGCGGTGCGCCACGGCCACTGTGCGCGTCCGACCAAACAGGCTCGGGTCGAGCGCCTCGTAGCTGCGCGGGTCGGCCAGCACCGCTTTGGTGTGCATCCCCGCCTTGTGAGTGAAGGCCGTGGGACTGGTGATGCAACTGTTGAAGGGGATGGCGATCCCGACCATGTCGGCCACCATCTGGTCGATCTCGGGCAGCATGTCCACGTTGTAGCGGGCCACCAGGGCCGGGTCAATCGTGGCCAGACGAGCGATGATTCCGCCCAGGGAGGCGATGCCGTTGCGCTCGCCGATGCCCAGGACGGTCACGTCGATATGCGTGGCCCCGCCTTCCATGGCGCAGAAGGCGTTGGCGATGGCACAACCGCCGTCGTTATGGCCGTGGAACTCGATGTCGCAGCTCACGGCGGCGCGCACAGCGGAGAGAATATCATAGACTTGGCGCGGCGCGGCGATGCCGACGGTGTCGGCTAATCCAATGCGCTGCACACCAAGGCCGTCGATGGCCCGGTAGACGCGGAGTAGGTCGGGGAGCGGGGTGCGGAAGCTGTCCTCACAAGAAAAACGCACCTCAAGGCCGTGGCGCTGGAGGTAGGTGATCACCTCGATAGCCCGCTCGATGATCTCATCAAGGGTGCGACCGTGGCTCACCTGGCGCAGTTGCTCAGAGGTGGCGAAAAGCAAGTTCGCGCCGTGGGCACCGGCTTCAACCGCCAATCGGGCGTCGTCCATATGGCAGCGGATATGGGTCAGAATACGTGCGCGCAGCCCACGGCGGGCAATCGTCTCCAGGTCACGCGCACTCTGCGGCGAGGCAGCGGGTGACGTCAGTTCGATATACTCGACCCCAAAGGCATCGACAGCCTCGGCTATCGCCACACGCTGCGCGCTATCAAAGCGGGCACCGGCGAACTGCTCACCCTCGCGCAGAGTTGTCTCGACCAAGTAAAAACGTTCAGGCAGCGACATAGCGTGGTGTCTCCGATCTCAGTTGACATGAGCCAAACAGCTCGGGGCGGCTGTGGCGCGGCGTGTAGGCAACGGCGGCGACCACAAGGCTGCGCTCGTTCATAAGTAAGGATACTCCGTTGGATACAAAAGGCCCGGCTCACCACACTATCTGGTGAGTCGGGCCTACACTCGATCTCTCGTGCAAGCAGCGCTAACCAGACCGGCGAACCGGCTTTTTCACGCGCTTATCCTGCTTCGAGACGGTAAAAAACACAGAACTGTTTACTTTCGTTTGTCCGATGACGGGCGAAGTATAGCAGTAGCCCGAAAAGCTGTCAACTGTTACGGTGCATGAGTCTGGGGCCACGATCTTCGCCCATGCTGACACCCGTTCGCTGAGACGACCTATTCCCTACCGCTGGAGCCGGAACGGCGCAAGAATAACGCGCCCGCTCTGGGTGCCCTGGCCGACAAGGCTCCACTGGCCGATGAGGTCGTTGGCCTCGGTACGGAAGCCAATTAGGACGTAGCCATCGCCACCGGCGATAGCCTGGTAGGGTAGGCCGCGAGTGGTGCCGTTGGGCAGGTTCAGCCACAAGCTCACCGGCTCGTTCGGCAGGTAGCCACGGGCCTCAAAGCCGAGGACGGTGCCGGGAACGCTCACGTCTGGATAGACCCGCCCGTTCGCGACGGCATTGGGGATGGCGTTGCACTCGCTGGTAGCACCCTCGGGCAAGGGGCCGTTGGGCGGGCTGTTGGGCGGCAAGCCGGGGCGGCGCTGACACGGCACGAGAACACTGCCGAGCAGACCGAGGCGTACCTGGCTGCCCACAAGCTCGAAGCGCGCACGCTCGAAGTATTGCACGGTGTAGTTGCGACCATCATCGAGTTGCTCGGTGATCTCCTCGCTCAGAGGGAAGCCGAAGATCGACAGACTGCCCTTGCCATCCCAGTAACGCTTAAACGCCCCGTTCAGGGTGTGTCCTGTCTCTGGGAAGTAGCGCTGGGTGGACGTATTTGTGACCGGGGCGACGCGGGGGAATCCCAGGCTGCGGGCGCGGAGATAGTCGGTACCGATCAGGCCAAGCCCGACGAAGGTAGTATTTCCGCTGCCGATCTGCTCAAAGCGGGCGCGCTCAAAGTACTGAACCAGCCGCCCGTCGCTCTTTTGCACGAATTCCTCGCTGACAGGGAAGCCGAAAATGGCGAGGCTGCCCCGGTTCTCCCAGAACGTGCGGAAGGCTCCGCCCACGTAGTGCCCTGTCTGCGAGAAATACACCTTTGAGGTCTGGGCCTGTCCAGCAACTGGCGGCATAGCGCCGAACAACAGCACCAGCGCAAGCAGGGTAAGCGCCACCGTCCATCGTCCTCGTCGCTGGCTCATAGAAGCTCCATTTCTGGCCGTGACCGTAAAGTGAAACGCTCGCACCGCCGATAGTTTCGCTGCGCAGGGCAAGGATAACGGCGTCAATTCGCCGATGTTTATGGTTTACAGTACGCACGCCCATCATACGAGAAGAGCCTAGTGATGTCAAGGATGAGCCATGCTGAATTCGGGCGTGTGTAAAGTCACCCTCCGACCCTCACCCCCCAGCCCC
>CAIRFY010000347.1 GCA_903877945.1 uncultured Oscillochloris sp.
CCCACTTTATACGAACTGCGCCGCCCTCACCCCCCAGCCCCCTCTCCCTGAGCGGGAGAGGGGGCTGGGGGGTGAGGGGGTTAATGTCCTCGCCACAGGAGTCAGTGGATGCCCCATGCCACGACAGCGCAGCGCTCCATCCTCAGCGAGCACATTGCGGCAATCCTCTGCTATGCGGCGCTGAGCCTCGTTATCTCCTGGCCGACTGTGGCCCACTTTACGACCGCGCTCACTAGCACCGGAGGGGATGCGCGCCACGAGCTGTATCTGCTCTGGCACACCCAGCAGGTACTCCTCGGTCGGCAGCCGCTGTTTGAGGCGTCGCTGCTCTACTACCCCCTTGGCACCACCCTCCTCACTCACTCCACCGGGCCAGTGACCGGGCTGATGGCGCTGCCGTTCTGGCTCTGGGGACCGGCGGCGGCGTTCAACGGCACGCTGCTCGTTGGCCTGACGCTGAGCGGCTACGCGATGTTTCTGCTCGCCCGCGATGTGGGGCTTGAGCCGGAGGTGGCGCTCTTCGCGGGCTGCTTTGTGCTGGCGGCCCCGATGACCTTGGCCGGGCTGCCCGAACACCTGACAAAATCGTTCACCGCTGGGATGCCGCTGGCCCTGCTGGCACTGCGTCGGGCGCTCGATCCGCACCGCCGCCTGCGCTGGACGCTGATTACCGGACTTGCGATCCTCTTCGTCTTGCTCCACAACGGCTACCAGTTTATTTATATCTCCCTGGCGTGCGGCGTTATCGGCCTCGCCACGCTGCTCAGTGCGCCGCGTGAGCAGCGCCGCGCCGTGATCGGGCGCACCGGGCTGGCCGCCCTGGCCGCGCTGGCGTTGTGCGCCCCGCTGCTGATCGCGATCCTGCGCGCCTCGCACAACCCGGCCTTGCTGGTGGCCGTGAACCCGAACCTGCCCGATGCGCCCGACCTGCTCCAGTTTATCCTGCCGGATCGGATCAGCGCCCTGTTCGGCAGTTGGTCGCTTGCGATCCTGCAACCAGACGATGCGGCGGCGCAGTTCAGCCACGAGACGGCGGTGTCGCTACCGTGGGTCGGGTTGGCCCTGGTCGGGCTGGGGTTCCTCCGCGACCGCCGCCGCGTGTGGCCGTGGCTGCTGCTCGCGCTGCTCTGTGTGATCTTCGGGCTGGGGCCGGAGTTGCGGGTTGGCGGCCAGCCGCTGCTGATCGGTGGCCACGCGATCAGGCTGCCCTACGCCTACCTGCGCCAACTGCCGGGGCTGGAATTTATGCGGACGCCGGGGCGTTTTATGCAAGTCGGCGTGATCGCTCTGGGCATCGGCGCTGCCTGCGGTCTGGCCTGGCTGGTGCGTCGCCTGCCGCGCTGGCGCGGGCCACTGCTGATCATCGCGCCCGCGCTGCTCCTGCTCCAGATCTGGCCGCGCCCGTTTCCCGCCGAGCCGTTACGCCCTGTGCCGCCGTTCTACCAACAGATCGCCCGCGACCCTGCACACTACGGCGTGTTCGATCTGCCGCTAAAACCGGCTGCCGGGTTCTCGTACGGACTGGCGTTCCAGCATACTTCGTCGTTCTACCAGATCTACCAGATCACCCACGGCAAAGGGATCGACGGTGGCTACGTCTCGCGTACCTACGCCCGTCACCCGATCTTCGACGCCCTGCTCAACACACGCAGCGCGGGCATGAACATCCTCCGCGTCGATGGTCAGGTGTCGGCCTTCGCCAGCTTTCAGGACGACCTGGCGCAAAACGGCTACCGCTATGTCGTACTGCACAAAGACCAGACTCAGCCGCCCGATACATCGTTCGCACCGGGCTACGAATCCTCACGCCAGCTCTTGGATGTTGTGTTTGCCGGACAGCTTCCTCTCGTGGACGATACCTGGACGACGGTCTATCAGGTGGCCGCCAATCCATCGCTGCGGCTGAGCTTTGGTCAGGGATGGCGCACGCCCGAGTCAAAGTGGTGCTGGGCGACATCGCCCGCAACGCTGGAGATTGAGTCACCGCTGGCCCAGACGGTGCAACTCCAGATCACGTCGGTGTATCTCCACGACCCGCAGAGTCCGAGCGGAGTTGGCGCGCATGGTATGCTTGATGTCCAGGTAGGCGCACAGCCCGCCGCGCCGCTGCCGATGATCGCCGGACAGCCGTCTTCGGTACCGATCACCCTGGTGAAAGGCCGACAGACGATCACGCTGACGCTCAAGGCGGGCAACTTCCAACCCTCACGCTACGGCGGATCCGACCATGCGTTGCTCAGCTTCGCCGTGAGTATGATCACTATCGCGAAGCCGTAGATGTCCAGGGCTATTGCAAAGTCCCGTGATTGCCGCTCAACCCTCACCCCCCAGCCCCCTCTCCCTGAGCGGGAGAGGGGCAGGGGGTGAGGGGGTCAAGGCTGACGTTGCAACAACCCTGCGAAGATCTCGTATGTGGCAGACGCTCAGTTGAACGGAGGCTCTGATGAACGTCAGAAAGCTCGGCAAGGTGACTCCGCTCCTCATGGCCCTGGCTTTGGCCGCCTGCGGTGCGGTACCGCAGGCGACCGCTCCTCCAACTACCATCGGCAGGCCGCTCCAGTCGCTGGGCGAGGGCGAGGGCGCAGTCTCGATTGTGGCCTGGGCCGGCTATGTTGAGCGCGGCGAAACCGACAAAAACTACGATTGGGTGACACAGTTCGAGCAGGATAGCGGCTGCAAGGTGACGGTGAAGATCGCCGCCACCTCCGACGAAATGGTGGCCCTGATGAACGAGGGTGGCTTTGACTTGGTCACTGCCTCGGGCGACGCCAGTCTACGCCTGGTCGCTGGCAACCGCGTCGCGGAAATCAACACGGCCCTCATCCCCAGTTGGAAGACGGTTGATCCACGCCTGCAGGACGCGCCCTGGTTCACGCTGAATGGCAAGCATTACGGCGTGCCCTACCAGTGGGGTTCCAATGTGCTGATGTACAGCACCACCGCCTTCCCGACCCCGCCCGACAGTTGGAAGGTGGTTTTTGAGGAGCTGATCCTGCCCGACGGGAAGAGCAACAAGGGCCGCGTGCAAGCATACGACGGCCCGATCTATATCGCCGACGCCGCGCTCTACCTCAAGGCCCACAGGCCCGAACTGGGCATTACGAGCCCCTACGCCCTTACCCGCGACCAGTTCAACGCGGCGCTGGATCTGCTGCGTGTCCAGCGCACGCTGGTGAGCCGCTACTGGCACGACGCGGTCGTGCAAACCGACGACTTCAAGAACGAGGGCGTGGTCGCCTCGTCGGCCTGGCCCTTTCAGGTGAACCTGCTCAAAGGCGGCGGTGCGCCGGTCGATAGCGTTATCCCCAAAGAGGGTGCCACTGGCTGGGCCGACACCACGATGCTGGCGGCCAACGCGCCCCACCCGAACTGCGCCTACAAGTGGCTGGAACACTCGCTCAACCCCAAGCTCCAGGGCGACCTGGCCGCTTGGTTCGGCTCGGTTCCGGTGGTTCTCGACGCCTGCACGGGCAATGTTCTGCTTGGTGCCGGGGGCTGCACAACAAATGGCCTGGATAACTTCGACAAGATCTCCTTCTGGAGAACGCCTACAAGCGACTGTGGCGACGGCACCAAGACCTGCGTGCCCTACTACGAATGGGTGACAAGCTACACCGCCGTCATCGGCGGTCGGTAAAGGACATCAGGACGCCTCCGGCTCCCCCTCTCCCACTCAGGGAGAGGGGGTTGGGGGGTGAGGGCTGTCCGGCAACAGACTCCTTTACTCGAAAAGCATTGGGCCTAATCCCCGGCCTTGAGCCGCCGCACGGTCTCGGCGTCCAGGCGGCGCACCAGGGCCGCGAGCAGATCTGCGGACTGGTCGAAGTCGCGCCGGTGCATGATCGCGGTGTGGGTATGGATGTAGCGCACAGCCACGCCGAGAACCACCGAGGGCACGCCGCCGCCGAACATGTGCATGCGCCCGGCGTCGGTGCCGCCGCCCGGCATCTTGTCGAACTGAAGCGGGATATGCTCGGACTCGGCCACGTCGATCACCAGGTTACGTAGGCCGGTGTGGGCGATCATCGAGCCGTCGTAGATCAGCAGCACCGGCCCGCCGCCCACGCGCCCGGCTGCATCGTCCAGCGTGACGCCCGGCATATCCCCGGCGATCCCGGTGTCGATGGCGATGCCGATGTCGGGGGCGATCAGGTTGGTGGTGGTGGCTGCGCCGCGCAGACCGACCTCCTCCTGCACTGTGCCTACGCCGTAGAGGACGTTCGGGTGGCCCTGCTCGCCCAGTCGGCGCATCGTCTCGATTACCAGGGCGCAGCCGAAGCGGTTGTCCCACGCCTTAGACATCAGCATGTCCGGGTTGTGCATCTGGACAAAGGGGCCGACCGGCACAATCGCGTCGCCGGGGCGCACCCCCCACGACTCGGCCTCAGCCCGCGAGGCCGCGCCAATGTCGATGAACATGGTCTTGCGATCCACCACCTTGGTGCGCTCCTCGGGCGAGAGAATGTGCGGCGGCTTCGAGCCGATCACACCGATCAGCGACCCAAAACGGGTATAGACCTCGACCCGCTGCGCTAACATCACCTGCTCCCACCAACCACCCAGGGTCTGGAACTTTAGATAGCCCTCGTCGGTGACGCGAGTCACCATAAAGCCGATCTCGTCGAGGTGCCCGGCGATCATCACCTTCGGCCCGTCGGCGGCGACGCCCGCCTTACGGCCAATCACACTGCCCAGATTATCGACCATGATCTCGCCCAGCGGCTCCAGGTAGCGCCGCATCACCAGGCGCACCGCGCCCTCCTGTCCAGACACGCCCGGTGCTTCGGCCAACTCCTTGAGCATCGTCAGAGTCTCGTCCATAATGTCGCTCCACATAGCAGGGCGTGTGCAAAGTCGTGTGGTCGCCGGACAGCCCTCACCCCCCAGCCCCCTCTCCCTGAACGGGAGAGGGGGAGCCGAGCGCATCCTGATGAAGAAACTCCCCTCTCCCCGTGAGGGAGAGGGGCAGGGGGTGAGGGGGCCGG
>CAIRFY010000348.1 GCA_903877945.1 uncultured Oscillochloris sp.
CCGCCGGGACGCTTCGCTTCGCTCAGCGTGACAGCGCGAGTTTTGCGGTACTACGTTTACGCTACAGCCGAACGATCAACTCCATCAGCTTGCGCCGGTAGGCCGTATGTGCCACCTTCGCCCAGCGGGTGGTGAGGGCATCGAACAGAGTCTTGCGTTGAGACTCGCGCAGCGAGAGGTAGGCGGCTGAGGCGGCCCGGGCGTCCTCACCGATGTCGGCAGATGCCAGGGTTGATCCGGCCACCTCCACATCGTTAAGCGCACCCAGTTCATCCTGGAAGGCGGCCAACTGCGCAACGACTGGGTCAACTCGCTCACCGAAGTTCTCGGCGAACAGCTCTAGCACATAGCGCAGCTTCTTCGCATCGATACGCATGGCGTGCATTGGCGCGCCCTCCAGCGGGATGCCGTCGCGGTCGTGGGCGCGCAACGCCTCGTAGTGGCACCAGATCGTGCTGCCCGCCAGGTCGCGCACACGCGGGGCGTCATCCCACCCCGTGCTACGATTCATCAGTCTGGCGAAATCAGCCTTAAAGGCGGCGTGTCCGTCGCTGTCGAGCAGGTCGATCAGATGAGCGTAAGCCCTGGCCCGCTCGGTGGCCAGGGCGGCGGCGAGATCGTCAAGCCCAGCACACAGATCCTCGGGCAAGAGGGCGCGGTTGTCAGCAAGGTGGGCAATCAGCACATCGCGGTCGCGCACGGCACCGGCGGCACTGGCAAGGTGGCGGATAGCCTTCTGGACAGGGCGCAGCGCTGCGGTGGGGGCCACGGGGGCCAGCAGGCGCAATGTGGCCCGTAAGCGGCGGGAGGCCACGCGCAGGGCGTGGACATCCTCAATGTTACGGTCGACCCGTACCGCACGCTCGGCGGACAGCATCCGGCGCAGGTGACGCCGCAGCAGTACACGGCCCAACTCGGCAAGGGGCGCGTCGGCGGCGGCGTACCAAAGCGGTAGCAACTGGCTTTTCTCGCCCGCACCCTCCTGCCCCATTTCCTGCTCGGGGGAGAGGGAGAGATCCGCCTCGGCAGAAGAAACCACCAGGGTATCACCAAACACCTTGAGCCAGAGGTCGGCCTTGGCGACGGCCTGCGCACCATCGGCGGCGGCGTGCGGCCCCTCCAGCACCAGGACAAAGCCCGTGTCGCCCGGTTCAACCGAAAGGAGGCACGTCGTCTGCGAATGGCTATAATCGAGGCCATCGGCAACCCGCAGGATAGCAGAGAGCTGAAGCGCCTCGGCCTGGCCCTTCTTGCCCAAGCCCAGAAAGCTCGGCTCCTGCTGCGGGCGCACCTTCTTGCGGTGAAAGGCCACCAGACACGCCACAATCGCCTGGTCACGCTGGTTCAGACCATCTATCGTCTGGCGCAGCACAATATCGCGGCCCACCACATGGTGCTGGGGCGGGTCGGTGGTCATACCCACATTGTGCAGCAGCGCACCGACCTCAAGCAGCCTACGGGCATCGGCGGGCAGCCCGTAGTGATCTGCCACCGCATCGAAGATCGTCAGGGCGAGATCCGCGACCTGGCGAGCGTGGGAGAGATCGACGTGGTAGGATTCGAGGAGACCGGCGACATGAATCATGATTATTTTCCTCAATGACCCTCGATCAGCGCAAGACCGCGCTGAAGCTTTGATTGCGGCTCGGGCCGCAGGTCAATATGCTCGCGCAGCGCCTTCGCAATGGCCGCCAGATCGGACTCTGCGCCCGCAGGGAGCAACTCAATCTCCAGTTCGCTGAAGGGCACATCGCGGCCTTCCACATGGAACACCCCGTGGTCAAGGCAGATCTCGGCCACATCCTGGCCCTGGTAGGAGGCGAAGATCAGTTCGCGCCGGGTGACAATCGTGAGCGTAGGCAGCAGCGGGGCTGACCCAATCAGGGCCAGAGCCAACTCGCGGGCGGGGCCAGCGGGCCACGTGTGTGGGTCGGGGTCGCCGTGAGCAAACTCATACTCAGCGCGGCGGTGCAGGCCCTCGCTCACCTCGGCCGGCCCCTTGAGCGTGACGAGGGTACGATCCCCAATCTCACGCAAGCGCAGGCCATAGCGGGCTTGGCCAAGGCGTCGGTCAACCGTATCAAAATAACGGTTCTGCTGACGCTCGGGCTCGGGTTCAGCGCGCAGCGTGTACGTATCCAGATGGCGCAGCCCAGCGACCACCCTCAGATCCGCGCCGCTGACGGCATATTTCGCCTCAACTTCCATAACGGGCCTCCCCAGACAACGCTTCGTGCTACACGCCGCCGCCGGGGGGCTGAAGCCCCCGGCTCTGGTCTACGAAGCCCGCCCGTTTACGGGCCGGGCGCTCGATGTGACAGCGTTACTTTTGCGGTAGTGCGAACCATGCCTTAGGCATGGTTCAAAATGGGTACATTCAGCTTTACAGTCTTGCGATGAGGCGATGAGGCGATGAGGCGATACGGAACGCCTCACCGCGTCATCGTTTCATCGCTGAACTGTCAAGCTGGATTGAACCATCCCTTAGCCAAGAAACTCGGCGAGGATGCGGTTGTAGACATCGGGACGCTCAAGCATCGGCAGGTGCCCGCAGTGATCGATCCAGACCAGCCGACTATTGGGGACAAACTTCGCAGCCACGGACGTGCCCCCCGGCGGCATAATGGTATCATGGCGCGACCCGATGATCAGGGTTGGCGAACGGATCTGGCGCAAAGCCCGGTTGATCTCCCGATCACCGACGCTGCTCGCGTTCGCTAACGAGGATTGCTTGTCCATCTTCAGAAAATCGGCGAAGCCTTCGCGCAGAACATGGTCGTCGGGCAGTTGGTAGAAGAGGCGGGTTGACACAGCGCGGAAGAACAAGCGATGGTCGCCCATCCAGGGTCGGCGCAGGGCCATCCACAGAGGCAACACTTTGTGTACCTGCAACACAAACCGGCGCTCAGGCTCATTGCGGAAGGTGCTGAAGCTCGTGAGTACGAGGCGGCGCACAAGATCGGGGTAGTGCGCGGCCACGTAGACCGCTGTGCTGCCAGAAAAGGAGTGCCCGTTGAGATCGAATCGCTCCAGTCCGAGCCGGTCGGCAAAGTTGATCACCGTGTCAACCACGCGATGGATGTTGGCGTAGCCGTCGAGGGGCGGTGAGTCGCCGAAGCCCGGCAGGTCGGGCGCAATCACATCGTGGGTGGCGCTGAGGGCGATCAGCGTGCTGCGCCAGTAGCGCGATGATCCGCCCCAGCCGTGGAGCAACAGCAGTGGGGGGCCGTCACCGCAACGGCGGTAGGAGATCGGCTTCCGACCAACCATCACCTGGGCAAAGGTCAGGTCGGCGTCAGGGTCTGTCGGGCGCATGGCTACTCCAAGTAAGCAAGTTAAGGCAGGGCCGCGCAACCTCATTGTAGCACGGCACGTCGTTAACGCATTCTAAGGTGCGTGGACATTGGACAGGGCTGGCAGGGGCGACGTGATGCTCTGGAGGCAACGACGTTATCATGCGGCGCCGCTTCGCCCTTACTCCCACATATGAGCCAACACATCATCCACATTGCGGACGCGCCCCTGCCGTCGCCCGATCCGTGGGCGGACGACTCACCGGGGGCGAGTCGTTGTCCGGCGTGCGCCCTCGCCGAGCCGGGGCGAAACCGCTGTCGGCGCTGTGGTGAGCACCTGCGGCGACAGGTACGCACACGCAAGCCGATCACAGTAGAGTTGACCATCCTGCTCGTGATCATCATCGGGCGTGGGCCGATGATCCTGGCGACAGAATTTCTCTACCGGCCCCCGGACGCACCCCTGCTGAGCCTGTGGACGATCATCCTGGCGGCGCAGGTGCCACTCTGGGTGATCTGTGCGGGCGGGTTGGCCCTGCGCTGGCGCTGGGTCTGGTTCGCTACCATCACGCTCTTCCTGATCGACCTACCGCTAGAGATCATCTTGCAAATCACCCAGCGCGGCAACCTGGTGCTGCCCGTGGCCGCCATCCTCACCGACATTATGGTGGTGGGGATGCTACTCAACGTCTATGACGAGGTGCGGATCGACACCGCGTCCATCGGTATGCCCCCCGAACACGCCCTACCAAAGACGGCCCAGGGCTTCTACAACCTGGGGGTCGAATACAGCCAGGTTGGCCAGTGGTACTTTGCGGCACGGCTCTGGCAACGCGCCGTCGCCTTGCAGCATGCCGAGGGGCGCTACCGGCGCGCCCTCGGCACCGCCTACCTGCGCCTGGGCGAGTGTGCCGCCGCCGAACACGAACTCCATGCGGCACGCTGGCTGATGCCTGACGATGCGCAGACGGCGCAACTGCTCGCCGTCCTTGCCGAGATGGCGCAATGAAGACGTCGTGATTCGGAACGATACTGCAGGCTAGTGAACACCCGCCTCGCTAAATCCAATACTTTTCACATAACGAATCTACCGCCGATCAGCCCTCACCCCCCAGCCCCCTCTCCCTGAGCGGGAGAGGGGGAGTATTCCGCATCAGAAAGGGATATACCCCCCTCTCCCCTTGAGGGAGAGGGGTAGGGGGTGAGGGTGCGAGATTGGCGTATGTGAAAGGTATTACTACTAAATCAGCAGTTCTGAGATATAGCCGATCACCGCTCGCCGCCCTTGCGGATGCAACACGCGCCAGATCTGCCGCAGTTGAGACTCGTCCAGATCCGACGTGAAGGCGACCTCCGGGGGCGTGGGTTCCTGCGCGGCAACGGTGGGTGGCGGCGTGACGAGGACAGGCGCAGCGCTGAGTACGGGACGGATGCGCGGGAGCGTCGGCCCAAGCGCCGCATTGACCTGCTTACGTGGGCGACCACGCCGTCTGGGCAGTGGCGCGACCGAATCATCAGATGCGGATTCCTGGATCTCAGCAGGGGGGGGGAGGCTGGGGGGCTGATCGGGCGCGACAACGGGTTGTGCCTGGATCGGGTCAGGGTCATCAATAGAGAGAGCGAGGAGATCCTCGATCTCAAATTCGCGCCAGCCCTCGTTGGCGGGCGGGGGCGCAATGGGCTTGGCGGCGACGACCATGCGCGGCGGCGGCGGCGGCGGGATCACCTCGCGGAGCGCCTCAATAACCAGCGCCCCCACAGCGGGCAGCGTGCGGATCACGCCGCCCTCAGGGCGGTAGAGCTCCACCACGAACTGCGCACAGTCGATGCCTGCCAGCCCATCGCCTTTGTCCGGTACACCCTCGCGCTCACCCAGCACAACCTCCAGGGCGCGGCGGAGCGGGTTGATCACACGCGGCGGCAGAGTGAATGTCGTGAGCCACGCCCGAAGCTGTCGCGCCTTCTGTAGATCATCTTCGATCTTGTCCATGTCCATATCCTTAACTTCTATCGATTCCCAACGGCTACATTAACATATTTTAAACCTCAAGCATATCCCCCACGATACCATATTTCGTCGTTTTCAGGAAATGAAAATTTTACCGTTAGGCATGTTTCAAAATGGGCACATTCAGCTTTACAGTCTTGCGATGAGGCGATGAGGCGATGAGGCGATGAGGCGATGAGGCGATCCGGAGCGCCTC
>CAIRFY010000349.1 GCA_903877945.1 uncultured Oscillochloris sp.
CGGAACCGCCCGCGCAGGCGGGCGGCCAGCCGTAGGCTCCCGTGGCGCGACGTCAGTCGCCCGCTCTGCGCCCCTCCGATGGGTGAATCCCTCGATAGTCGTAGAGATGTGGGTAAAGATATGCTCACGGGGAGAGGGGAGATTCCGCAACAGGACACATCCGACTCCCCCTCTCCCGCTCAGGGAGAGGGGGCTGGGGGGTGAGGGCTGACCGGCGATCATACGACTTTAACGTAGCCCTAACACCACACAACCGGGGCAGGATTGCTCTATGGTATGATGCCGGTGAAATGTCTCACCGCTGAAGTACCATAGGGCTACGAACACCATATGAGCCGTATCGCCGACACATTCGCCCGCCTGCGTGGCGAGGGCCGCGCGGCCCTGATGCCCTACCTGACGGTGGGCTTTCCCGAGCGCGAGAGTACGCTGGAGCTGGTGCCGGCCCTTGAGTCCGCCGGGGCTAGCATCTTTGAACTGGGCATGCCTTTTTCCGACCCGCTCGCCGATGGGGCCACCATCCAGCGGGCCACCCAGCGTGCCCTGGAAAACGGAGTTAATCTCGCCTACTGTATCGAGACGGTGGCCGCCCTGCGCGCCCGTGGCGTGGCCGCGCCCCTGCTACTCATGGGCTACTACAACCCGCTGCTGCGCTACGGGGTCGCACGTGCGTGCGCAGACCTGGCTGCCGCCGGTGGCGATGGCTGGATTATCCCCGATATGCCGCCCGAGGAGTCGGCTGAACTCCACGCCGCCGCCGCCGCTCACGGCCTCGATCTGATCATGTTTGTGGCACCCACCACCCCCGATGAGCGCATTGCCCAGATCGCCGCCCAGGCCAGCGGCTTTATCTATGTCGTCTCGCTTACTGGCGTCACCGGCGCACGCTCGAACCTCTCCGTGAACCTTGGCGCGGTGCTGGAGCGGGTGCGCCGCGTCAGCGATCTGCCCTTAGTCGTGGGGTTCGGCATCAGCAGCGCCGCCCACGTCGCCGAGGTGTCGCGCATCGCCGACGGCGCAATTGTGGGCAGCGCCCTGATCGCACGCCTGGAGAGCTTGCCCGCCGCCGATGTGGTCAGCGGCGCGTCCGCCTTTGTCGCGGATCTGCTCAGGCCAGCCCCCCAAACTTTGCGTACTTTGTAACAAAAGGTGCTATCATTTATGAGAGTGAGCGCAGCGGCGCTCGCCCGGCAACCTGTGGAAGCTCAATGGGGAGGACACATGGAAGCGAAGGCATACGTCTTGATCGAGGCCGAGTCGGGGCGGATCGCGGAGGTACTCGCTGCGCTGCGTGCCCTCCCTGGCATGACATCCGTCGATGCGGTCACTGGCCCCTACGATATTATCGCCACGGTACAGACGCCCGACCCACGCGACATTGGACGCCTTGTGATGAACCAAATCCACAGTGTCGAGGGGATTAAGCGCACGGTCACCTGCATGGTCATTGGCTAGGCTCCCCAGGGCTGGTGCAAAGTCGTGTGATCGCCGGGCAGCCCTCACCCCCCACCTCTCCCTGTGAGGGAGAGGGGCTGGGGGTGAGGGCCGGAGGGTGACCTTGCTCACACCCTGCTAGGCTCCCACAGGTACGTGACAGTTTAGGCACATGCGGCGCATCCTGTTGCGGAAAATCTAAAATCTAAAATCTAAAATCTTGTCATAGACGGGAAAGGAATGCTACTCATGTCCACGTCCGCAAA
>CAIRFY010000350.1 GCA_903877945.1 uncultured Oscillochloris sp.
CTGTAAAGCTGAATGTGCCCATTTTGAAACATGCCTAAGGCATGGTTCAAACCCGCTTAACAATTCAGCGACGAAACGATGACGCGGTGAGGCGATCCGTATCGCATCATCGCCTCATCGCATCATCGCCTCGTCGCCTCATCGCCTCGTCGCCTCATCGCCTCGTCGCCTCATCGCCTCATCGCCTCATCGCCTCGTCGCATCATCGCAAGACTGTCACGCTGAATGTACCCATTTTGAAACATGCCTGAGAAGCTGTCTGAAAAGGGTCATGCTGCCAACCGTCGCACCATCAACCGGGTCATCGCACGGTACATCATGACCTCATGGTTCAGAACAGCTTTACAGTTTGGCGGAGACGCGAGGACGCGAAGACGCGATAGCATCGCCTCGTCGCATCCTCGCCTCATCGCCAAACTGTAAAGCTGAAACCTGGCACTTGAAACCTTGTCTTAGTCGAATTTAATCCCCATGAATAGTACACTCCGCTACCCCACGATCCTATTCGACCTTGATGGAACCCTGACCGATCCGTTTGAGGGAATTACGCGCTGCATACGCTACGCCCTGGAGCGGCTGGGGCGTCCGTCGCTAAGCGACGAGGTGCTGCGTACATGGATCGGCCCCTCGCTACGCAACTCACTCGCCAGCGTCCTCGACGGTGATCTGGCCCTGGTCGAGCAGGGCATGGCCTTCTACCGCGAGCGCTATGCGCCAACAGGTATCTATGAGAACCGCGTCTTTGCGGGCATCCCGGCGCTGCTGTCCGATCTTGCCGCCGCTGGATGCACGCTCGGTCTGGCAACATCCAAGCCGCAGATCTTCGCCCAGCACATCCTGGAACACTTCGATGTTGCCCAGCACTTCGCATTTATTGGTGGAGCCAGCCTTGATACGAGCCGCGAGCGTAAGGCCGATGTGATCGCCTACGTCCTCAGCGCGTTACCTGCCAGCGCCCGCTTTCGTGCCGTCATGGTGGGCGACCGTGAACACGATGTGATCGGGGCGCAGCAGAACGATCTCCCCGCCATCGGTGTGACCTACGGCTATGGTAGTCGTGAGGAGTTGGACGCCGCCGGGGCCATTGCTATCGCCGATGATGTCACCGCGCTGCGCGATCTGCTGCTGTCGTAAGTCCCTTGACAATGGGCTGTTATCCCTGAAACAACTGTTTGTCACGGAGGGCGCATGAAGGCACTCATTCTGAACGGTTCCCAAGCTACCGACACCACCGCCGCTGTCGTTTCCCGCACGTTGTCTGATCAACTCCAAGCTCGTGGCTGGGAGATTGAGCATATCTTGCTGCGCGAGCAGAAGATTGGTACGTGCGCCGGTGACTTCTTCTGCTGGATACGCACCCCCGGCACCTGCAACACCAATGACGACAACCGGGAGATTGCCGCCAAGGTGGTGCCGTCCGATCTGCTAATCTGGTTGAGTCCCCTGACCTTCGGCGGTTACTCTGCGATCCTCAAGCGCATGGTCGATCACCTAATCCAGAACATCTCGCCCTTTTTTACCCACATTGATGGCACGGTTCGTGGCGATCACCAACTGCGGATTCCCCGAGGCTTACCACTGTGACACTGCGCTGGCCATATGCGCGCATTTTGCCGACCATGTCGGACTGACATGGGCCGGGGGGGCGGCGCTGGGCGAGGGCGGCATGATCACCGGCACGCCGTTGCCCACGCTGGGCGGGCGTACCCGCATGACCAGACGCGCCCTGGATATGGCCGCTGCCGCGCTGGCGACCGGGCAGGCCATCCCACGTACAGCCGTCGACCTCCTGGCTAAGCCGAGTATCCCGGCTTGGCTCTACCTGCTAGTTGCCGGACTGAACTGGCGACAGCAGGCAAAGCATTATAGCAATCCTAAACTGGTTATGAAAAGGAGTCGAGCCTTTAGGCGGCCTTATCCGGCTAAAGCCTTGACTCCACACAACAACCCCAAGAGGATTGCTATATCAAGCCCAGAAGCAGCTGCGGCAGGCACCCTATCAGGGGGTTTAGTAGCAATACTTTTCAAATAAGCCGATTTACGCCGACCTTGCCCCCTCACCCCCTGCCCCTCTCCCTCACGGGGAGA
>CAIRFY010000351.1 GCA_903877945.1 uncultured Oscillochloris sp.
AGCCGTAGGCTCCCCAGCGGCGACTTCAGTCGCCCGCCGGGAGGGGCCGATACACCGCATTGTACTGCGGTAAAAAAGATGTGGGTAAAGATATGCCCCGTGAGGGAGAGGGGCCGGGGGTGAGGGCTGTCCGGTGACTTTGCATCAGCCCTGATCATGATGCCCGCGCACACAACACATGTACTCTGCCTAGTGTAGAATACCCATGCCCGCGCCGATACCGTTCCGACGCGGGCATGCCAACTGGCCACACAGCGACCCGATGGCGCGATGAACTATGATCTGGTGAGTCCATTTCTACGCCCATTCCTCCCTCATTGGCTTATCGAGCGCATCGGTACGCCGACGCTTCAGCCGGGCCTTGTCCACCGCTGCAATGCGACGATCCTGTACGCCGACCTGAGCAGGTTTACCCGGCTTACGGCGGCATTTACCAGTTTGCCTGATGGGGCCGAGCGTCTGCACGATTCGCTCACCCGTTTCTTCGACGTACTGATCGACTCGATCATTGCCCACGGCGGCGACGTGGCGGCAATTGCCGGTGACGCGCTAACTGCCTGGTGGCCCGACCGGATTGATATTGAGGTGGCGCGGCACTGCGGCGAGGCAATGGTGGCGGCGCTCAACACGCTGCCGGCAATCAGCACTCCGCAGGGGCCATTCCAGCTTGACCTGCGCATCGGGGTGAGCGTTGGGCTGACGTATGTGGTGCTGGCCGGGCTGCCGAGCCACGGTCTGCATCTGGTGATCTGCGGGCCAGCGATGAACGCGGCAGCCGGTGCCGAGCAAATGGCCGCTCCCGGCACTATTCATGTGGACGAATCCCCGCATCTGGGCAGTGATGTCGAGACTCAGACCGTCGCCGCCCTTGAGTCGGTGAGTACCCTAAGCTGGGAACATTTTCTGCCCCCGACTTTCGCCGAGCGGCTGCGTTACCACGATCTTGTGGCCGAGTACCGGCGCTGTGTGCCAGCCTTCGCTGCCTTCGCGATGCCCGGACACCCTGAGGATCTGCACCGGCTGGTGACCCAGGCTCAGGCGGTGGTGCTGCGCTGGGGCGGCTGGCTCAATGAGGTTGAGGTTGGTGACAAAGGCGCGGTCTTTGTCATGCTCTTCGGGGCACCTGTCGCCCGTGGCGACGACCCGAGCCGGGCGGTGGGCTGCTGCCTTGAACTGCACGAGCGCGGTCTGATCGACCGGGCGGCAGTGACGGTGGGAATTCTCTTTGTGGGCGCGGTGGGTAGCCAGCAACGACGAGTCTATACGGCCCAGGGCGACGACATGAACTTGGCGGCGCACCTGATGCAACGGGCCGCGCCGGGCGAGGTGTTGGTGTCGGGGCGGGTGCGTTCGGACATCCTGGGTCGCTACCAGACTACCGAGCTGAAGATGGTTGTTACGAAGGGCCACAAGGATGGCGTGCCAGTCGCACGGGTGATCTCGGGCGGGGCGCGAGTGGGGCGCGGGGTGGCCTTACAGCGCTATCTGCCCGACGCGGTGGCCTTGATCGGGCGCGCCGAGGAGCGTCGGGCGATGGTGGCGGCGGCCGAGCGGGCGGCGGGTGGGCAGGCCAGCCTGATCCTGCTCGAAGGCGAGTCGGGAATCGGCAAGAGCTACGTGTTGCAAGATCTGGCGGCAACCTGGATGGAGCGCGGCTACCGTGGCTACAGCAGCGAGTGTAGTAGCGGCGGACAGGGGGTTCCGCTGCTGGCCTGGCGTCCCATCCTGGCCGACATCTGCGGGATCGACGAGGGTGCCAGCCTGAAGGTGCAGCGCGACCAGTTAGCTCAGGCTCTTCAGGCGGTACCGCACGTTGACACCGTGGCCCAGCAGGTTCTGGCCCACACCCTGGGACTGGCCGAAGATCCGATAGGTGAAGGGGCCGACCGGGCCGAGCAGGAGCATCTGATCGACATCGCCGTAGCCCTGATCCGCGCTCAGTTGGTGGTAGGCCCGCTGCTGATCGTTCTGGAAGACATCCACTGGGCCGATGAGATCTCGTTGCACCTGGTCGCCCGCCTACTCTGTGCGGCCCACCCTGGTCAACCCTTCCCGCTCTGTCTCACCCTCTCGCATCGCCCGCTTGATGACGCAGTGCCCGATACGCTCACTACGCTACGGGCCGATCCGCACACCACCCGAGTCATCCTGGGACGGCTTACGAGTACGCAGAGCTTCGAGTTGATCCGGGCGCTTCTTGGCGTCACAGACGTACAGCCCGAACTGCGCCAGCACGTCGAGCGACAAACCGAAGGCCAGCCGCTCTTCATCAAGGAGTATTTGCGAGTTCTGCTTCAGCACAATGTGGCCAAAATCGAGGATGGTGTGGCGACCCTCACGGATAACGAAGTGACACTCCAGGTGTCCAGTTCGGCTCAGGGCGTCATCCAGGCTCGCGTGGATCGGCTCGACGAGCCAACGCGACTGACTCTCAAGACGGCGGCGGTGATCGGGCGCAGCTTCCCCTTTCGGCTGCTGGCGATGATCCACCCGGCGCGGCCAAGCGACTCTGACCTGCGCGAGCAGATCAATACGCTGATTGACTTGAAGATCCTGGATCTGGAATTAGAAGACCCCGAGCCAGTCTACCGCTTTAAGTATGGCATCACCCACGAGGTTGCCTACACGAGTTTGCTCTTTGGACAACGCCGCCAGTTCCATGCCAAGGTGGCGAACTGGTACGAAAGCGCCTACGCGACGGATATTGCCGCCGGGCGAGCGGCGATGGCCGTGTACGATGTGCTGATCTCACACCTGCGGCGGGCCGAGGAGTGGCAGCGCCAATCCCACTACTGCCGGGTGGCAGCCGAGCAGGCGGCGCAGCGCTTCTCGAACACCACCGCCATGCGCTACATCGAGCAGGCATTGATGACGACGAACGACTCGACTGATCGCTACGATCTCCTGTTGCTGCGGGTGATCATTAATGAGCGCGTGGGCAACCAGATGACTCAGGCCGAGGACATCGGCGTGATCGAACACATGGCCACCCAGCTCGATGACCCGCTGCGCCGGGCCTACGCAAGTTACTACCAGATCTGCTATCTGCTGGCGATTGGCCGACACCGCACGGTACTCACCATGGCAGGGGCGGTTGATGGGTGTATGCGGCGAGTGGCGCGACAGCGCAAGGGCGAAGGCCGCCGCCAATCTCGGCTGCTGCGGGTCGGCTACCTCGACGCGCACGGGATGGCCTACGCAGCCGAAGGTGATCTGGCGCAGGCCAGGCAACTTCTCACGCGGGCGCTGGCCCTCTGTCGGCGCACGCACCCGGATGAACGCGAGCCTGATCCGACCGCAGCGCACCGCTGGCTTGATGAGCGGGCGATAGAGATCCGCTGCCTGAACCACCTTGGGCAGGTGGCGATCCAGCAAGAGCGACTCGGCAACGCGATGAGTCGTTTTCAGCAGGCTCTTGACCTTGCCCGCACCACCAATAACTGGAGTGACGAGGCACGGGCGCGCACGGGGATCAGCAGGGTCTATCTGGCCCGTCACAAGAACGACGCGGCCCTGGTCGAGGCCAACAACGCCCTGTCTACCAGTCAGGCGGTGGGCGACCGCACCGGTCAGGCTTTGGCACTCAAGCAGCTTGCGGCGATTAGCGCAGCCCAAGAGGACTATGACGAGGCCCAGCGGCGGGCCTGGCACGCCCTGGCGATCAGCGCCAACATGCGCGCCAGGGTGCTAGAGGCCCACATCCTCCAGGACATCGCCCGGTTCGCGACGGCTCAGGGTATGGACGAGGAGGCTGAGGCGGCTCGCCAGGAGGCTGAGCGGGTGATCCCTCACTGGCGGGGTAGCCATACAGACGCGGTAGAGGCATCATCCTAGTGCCAATACCTTTCACATAAGCCGATTTATGCCGACCGTGCCCCCTCACCCCCTGCCCCTCTCCCGCTCAGGGAGAGGGGCAGGGGGGTGAGGGCTGAGCGGCGGCAGATTCCTTATGTGAAAGGCATTACCCTAGTGCCCACCCGTCACTGGCGGCGTCACTGGCGGCGTCACCGGTGTCGGATCAGGCGGCGGCGGCGGGCACGTGCGCGGTCGATCTACGGGCGGCGACATATGAAAGTACGCCTGCATGATCTCTGTCACCGCCGGTACCGCCATAGTCGAGGAGCCATCGCCCAAGTCGCCGGTGCCCTCTAGCAACACGACCACCACAATCTGCGGGTTGTCGAAGGGCGCAAAGCCAACAAACCACGAGTGGCTCTGGCGCTTGCCGTCGGGCGTCACAATCGGCCCAAACTCAGCCGTCCCCGTCTTCCCGGCAATACTCAGCCCCGAACATTCGTCGCGAGCCGCGATATTCAGCCCCGCAGTCACAGACTGACGCATGCCATCGCGGATGACTGCGAGATAGTCCGGGTTCACCGGTGCCTTCGACTTCACTTCTGGCGTAATAGTCCGCAGCACGGTACCGTTCGCATCGGTGATCGTATCTACCACGTGCGGACGATAGACCGTGCCGTCACGGGCTACCGCTCCGGCCGCCGCCGCCAACTGGAGCGGCGTCACCTGGAGGTAGCCTTGTCCAATCGCCGTGTTGTAGGTGTCGCCGGTCGTCCAGCTCTCGCGCAAAGTCTGGGCCTTCCAGGTCTTCGTCGGTACCATCCCCGGCATCTCTCCCGCAATATCCACGCCCATGATGCGGCCCAGGTTAAACCACGACAGTCCCTCCCCCAACTGGTCAATGCCCAGCCCCGGAGTACGAAATGCCTTGTCGTCAAGGTTGATCACCTGATCGTTGCCCCCCGCGATTGAGGCAAAGAAGACGTTCGAGGAGAGCCGCAACGCATCGATGATGGTAATCTCACCATTATCGCGGTTACGCAGCGAGTTAGGCAGCACAAACATGGCCCCGCTCCGTTCGATCAGCCGGATGAGTCCGGGATCGCGCAGCTTCGTGTTAGGCGTGATAATGCCGTTTTGCAGCGCCGCTGACCCAACAAACTGCTTGAGTGTCGAGCCGGCCGGGTACTGCCCAGAAATCGCCCGGTCAAGCAGCGGTGCCGCATTGGGGTCTGTAGGAGACAGCAGCACCTGAAGATCGGTGGCCCGCGCCGGATCCACCCAGACGTTGTTATCGTAGGCCGGAAAGCTCACCATTGCCAGAATGCGACCGTCGCGGGGGTCGATTGCGACGGCGACTCCGTTCGTGATCGGTTTGTAGTCGTGCTTATACGTCTCCTTGATATTCTGGCGACGGCGCTCACCCTCCGCGATCCAGCGGCGCATGATCTGCTCCGTCGCAGCTTGAAAGCTCATATCGATGGTCAGCACCAGGTTTTTGCCGTTCTGAACCGGGCGCATGGTACTCGGTGGTGATGCCGGATGCCCTAGGGCGTCAACCAGCAGCGTCTGGGTTCCTGCACTGCCCCGCAGTTGGGCCTCATACGACTCCTCCAGGCCATCCTTGCCGATGCGGTCATCGCTCTGGTAGGGCGGCTGTCCAATACTGCCTGGGTTGATGCGCTTAGGGATAAGCCCGCACCTGCCGATGTGGCTCACGAGATCGTTCAGGCTGGTGAGCCACGAACTCGCCGGGTTTTCCGCCACCAGTTCGCACTCGTTCACCCGGCCAATGTAGCCGAGCACATGCGAGAGCGAGGGCACCGCGCTACTCTGTGGGTAGCGTCGCCGATAGCCCTCCTCCACCAGCACGCCGGGGAGATAATTGCTGTTCTCACGGATGACCAGGGCCAACTCCGACGAAATATCCTCTTTGACGACCAGCGTCTCGTAGCGCCGAATATCCTGACGATCAATCTGATTTTCGATTGGGTTATTGAGTCGCAGGACGTCGCTGTAGGTGCGGGCCATACTCATGGCACGCAGGGTATTCGCAGGGGCGATGCTGAGCGTGATAGGCGTGTTTGCGGTGATGACGGGCAGATGGACGATGCCGCTCAGATCGCTGCGCAGGCCAGGGCGCGTATCCAGGGCTATCGTTGGCGAGAGCGTGAGCGTACTCGTCAGGGCTGCGATCTGGCTCACCCGCGCCAGCACCAGATCGCGGCGCTGCGGATCATTGCTGCGCGAAGGCAACTGTCCTGGGACAATCGCAATGTTATAGATCGGCACGCTCTCGGCGAGCAGCGTCTTCCCGTCGGCGGCGAAGATTTCGCCCCGCCGAGGCGGCACCGGCAGCGAGCGCCGGGTCATCTCTTCAGGCGTATTGCCGAATCGCTGTTGGTCGGTACTCACAATCTGGATCTCATAGAGCCGTCCAATCAGCACCACGACCATGAGCAGCAGCGCCACCCTCAGCACTATCAGTCGCGGCATAGGCGCTCCCTCATAGCTGCGCACGCAGCATCCAGCGTAGCACAAAAAAAACGGGCAGCGTCAGGATGAGGGCGACCAGCACCCCAGGGACGAGGGCGACCTGCACGGTACTAACCCAGTTTATCGGCCCCGGCTGGAGCAGCAGCGCCAGCACCACCTCATAGATCAGGCTGCCGACACACACGGCGAGGATGGGGAGCAGCGGCCCTTCAATCCGCAGGCGGCGGGTGAGTACCGTCACAGCGAACGTGGCGAGCAGCGTGGCGAGCGCGTGGCTCCCGAGCGGTGTGGCAGCAAGAATGTCGAGCGAAAGCCCGCCGTAGAGCGACCAGCGCAACCCGCGAATCACCCCGATGTCGGGGAAGGCCGATCCCACGCCGATCAGCGTGCGGCAGATCGCCAGCACCAGTATCAGTGGCGCACTAAACCCCAGCGGCGTGGGCAGCAACGTCACCTGCGCCAACGCGAGAGCGCCGATGCACAGGATCAGCCCGAGTTCACGCGCAAGCAGCTCTTCTAGGCGTCTTGGTTGAGAATCACCCAAACGTAGCGCACCTGGTCAGGATCGACGAAGGGCCGCAGCTCAGCCGACTGCTCCTGGCCGCTGGCGCTGACCGTCTCCACCGAGCCGATAGGAATATTTGCCGGAACCGCCGCCAAGTCGAGAGGGATTCGCATTGACCCGGTGAGTCCTGCGCTGACTACCGCATCCCCGTGGACGATCTGGGTGCTGCGATCAATCTGACCCAGGCGCAAGCGCGAACCTAGCTGCCACTGGCCCTGAACCAACCCGAGACCGGCCTGGCCGGCGTGGATGATGCGGGCGCTCACCTGGCTACTAAAGTCCGTAATCAGAAGCACCTCGGCCGTGTGGGCTCCGGTCGACTCGATAATGCCCACCAGGGCCGCCGGACCACCAGGGTTCTGGCCGATCACCGCCATCCCTAGCTGTACCCCATCGGTCGTCCCTTTCGCAATCGTCATCACCCGACGACCGGCATCAGCGGGGCGCACCGTCACATCGGCCCCGAGGAGCCGCCAGGGCTGTTCGCGTTGGATCTGGAGCTGCTGACGTAGCGAGGCATTCTCGACCTGGCTCTGCTGCAAGCGCAGGTTGTCCGCCTTCAGTTGGCTATTCTCTTGCTCCAGGGCGCTGATCTGGGCGCGCAGACTCGCCGCGTTGCGTGGGGCACCGACGAGATCCAGCGCCTGATCACGCAGGCCCGTTAGCGCCTGCGCCGCCGGAGTGACGCCCTGCTGCACGAGCAACCTGATCGGTGTGATCACGCCCTGCCGATCAAGGATGATCAATGTCCCCGCAACTAAGCAGAGTACCAGCGCAAGCACAAACGGTCGGCCCGAGGCCGACGTATGTGATCGCTCGCGCCGCAGCCGGATCGGTATGTCATCAAAGAAGTCACGCATTATGAATGCAAAATGCAAAATGCAAAATGCAAAATTGCACGACGCACGACGCACGATGCACAATGCACGTCATTTTGCATTTTGCATTGTCACAGCTTTGCCCGTCGGCTGCTCTGTGTGCGAGCGAGGATATCCTGATAAACCCGGTTCTCAAAATTCTCGACCATCTTGCCCGCACCGCGAGCCACGCACGAGAGCGGATCTTCGGCCACGTGGACGGGCATGCGCGTCTCGGCGGCGATGCGCTTATCGAGGCCGTGGAGCAGTGAGCCACCGCCCGCCAGAGTGATCCCGTGTTCCATCACATCGGCCACCAGTTCAGGGGGAGTCTCTTCAAGGGCGGCGCGCACCTCGGCAACAATCGCGTTGATCGGCCCAGCGATACCCTCGCGGATCTCGACGCTGCTCACCTCAACCGCCTTGGGCAGGCCGGTGAGCAGGTCGCGCCCGCGCAGCACCACCTTGATCTCTTCTTCAAGAGGATAGGCCGAACCGGCGGCGATCTTCGCCTTCTCCGCCATCCGCTCGCCGATCAGCAGGTTATACTCGCGGCGGGCGAACTGGACAATCGCCTCGTCAATCTCGTCGCCAGCGGTGCGGATCGAGTGGTTGATCACAATCCCGCCGAGGGAGATCACCGCCACCTCGGTCGTCCCGCCGCCAATATCGACGATCATCGAACCCATCGGCTCCTCAACCGGCAATCCGGCCCCAATTGCCGCCGCCATGGGCTCCTCAATCACATACGCCTCGCGGGCCCTCGCGTTCAGGGTCGCATCACGGGCGGCGCGCTTCTCCACCTCGGTCACGCCCGAGGGGACACCGACAATCACACGCGGTCGCGGGTCCATCAGCCGCACAGACGAGTAGGTATGCGCCTTCCTAATAAAGTAGGCGAGCATCTTCTCGACCACGTCGAAGTCCGCGATCACCCCGTCCTTCAGCGGGCGCACCGCGATGATGTTTGCCGGCGTCTTTCCAATCATCGCCTTGGCCTCAGCGCCTACGGCGTGAACCTTCTTTGTCTTACGGTCGATTGCCACAACAGATGGCTCGCTGATCACAATCCCCTTGCCACGCACGTGGACGAGGGTGTTGGCCGTGCCCAGGTCGATCCCAAGATCGCGGCTGAAGGCACCAAACAGCGAGTTTATCGGGTTAAAGCCCACGGATATGCTCCAGAGGTGAATAGAGAGCAATCCTCCTGGATTCGTGTAAGGGGAAGCTTTTGCCGACTGAAGTCGTAACTTCCCCTGCACAACCGGGACGAGAACTGCAATATATGGCTATGTAATAGCTGGGTAGACCCGACACGTGCAGCCTATTCGCGGCGCTGCAACGTGCAGGCGCGAGAGATCAACACCTGCCAAGTCTTGTCATGATCAGCTTTGAATTATAACATAGCTACCTCTTGCTATGGCGGGGAGGGCACGGATCGTGGCTGATAAACAACTGATACCTGAGATTTGACTTTTACTAGGCTTTATGCGACAATAGCGCGGTCGTGAACTGTCACGGCATTACGTGAATGCGCGGGCAACAGCCGTGTTATGTCGGTTCCTGTCGGCATTGGTCGGACACAACACCCCATTCGATCACGGCGCTGCTGCTAGTGCTTCTAGCTCGTTATGGGCTGGAAGATTTTTATTGTCGTGAGCACGTTGCCACTGCGCCCAGTTTATCCTTTTACCGCGATTGTCGGCCAAGAGCGGCTTAAGCGTGCGCTCATCCTCAACGCGATTAATTCGCGCGTTGGCGGCGTTCTCATTCGCGGCGAGAAGGGCACTGCCAAATCAACGGCGGTGCGTGGCCTCGCCCGCCTGCTTCCCCCCATTACGGTTGTCACCGATTGTCCCTATAGCTGCATGCCACATCAGCCAGCCGGGCTCTGCGCAAACTGCAAGGCCCGCAGCCTCGGTGTTGATCTGCCGACATCTGATCGGTCGACTCGTCTCGTCGAGCTGCCGGTGTCGGCGTCTGAAGATCGCGTCGTCGGGTCACTCGACCTTGAGCACGCAATCACCGAAGGCATGCGCCGCTTTGAGCCAGGTCTGCTGGCCCAGGTGAACCGTGGGTTGCTCTATGTCGATGAGGTCAACCTCCTTGACGATCATGTGGTAGACATTCTCCTCGACGCTGCCGCAATGGGCGTGAACACGGTTGAGCGCGAGGGCGTAAGCATCTCGCACCCATCCCGTTTCATCCTGGTTGGCACAATGAACCCCGAAGAGGGTGAGCTGCGCCCGCAACTGCTCGACCGCTTCGGCCTCGCGGTCGAGGTAGTTGGCTTAGCTGATGTGGCCTCGCGGGTGGCGGTGATCGAGCGGCGTATGGCCTACGAGGCTGACCCGCAGAGCTTCATGGCGCAGTGGCAGCGCAGTGAGAGCGATCTCGCCAGCCGGATCGCGGTGGCCCGCGATCTCCTCACGAAAGTGCGGATTGAGACACCCGATATGGCCGCCGTGGCCGGGCTCTGCCTTGAACTCGGCGTCGATGGCCACCGTGCTGACCTGACGATCCTGGAGACGGCGCGCACCCACGCGGCGTGGAGCGGTCGGCTCACCCTGAGCGCAGAGGACATTCGTCTGGCCGCCGAGTTGGCATTGCCCCACCGCATGCGCCGCCAGCCTTTCGCCGAGATCAAGGTGGACGAGCAACGCATCGCCCAGATCCTTGAGCGCAGCGGTAAGCCCGCCGAGGGCACGGCGAGCGACGATGTAAAAAAAAAATCTGAGGTAGGTGCGAAAACGGAAACCGGCGAGGGTGGCGACGATAACGACAACAGCTCTGGAGGCGGCAGCGTCTCCCCGGTTGGTAGCACGGGCACCAGCGAGAGCCAGGAGTCCGGCGATAAGAACACGGGCGGCAAACAGATCGATGCCAACCAGATGTTTCGCCCACGTCGCCTAGAGGGTGCCGCCGACCGGATGCAGCGCCGCTCGCCCGGCAAGCGCTCACGTACCCGCACCGCCCGCAAACAGGGCCGCTATATTACCAGCCAAATCGTCCCCCGGGTGACGGATCTGGCCCTCGACGCAACCCTGCGCGCGGCCGCGATCTACCAGCGCAAACGCCGCAACGAGTTGCTGCACCAACCACACGACGCCCATCGCCGTCGGCCAAAGGTGCTGATCGTGAAGAGCGACCTGCGCCAAAAGGTGCGGGTGCGCCGCACCCGTAACGCGGTTTGCTTTGTGGTCGATGCAAGCTGGAGCATGGCCGCAGAGGAGCGGATGCAGGCCACCAAGGCGGCGGTTCTCTCGCTGCTGCGCGACGCCTACCAGCGCCGCGATCAGGTGGGCCTGGTGAGTTTTCAGCGCGACTATGCGCGGGTACTCCTGCCCCTCACCACGAGCGTTGAACTGGCGCAGCGTCGACTCCAAGCAATGCCGACGGGGGGAAAGACACCCCTCGCACGCGGGATGCTCACCGCATATGAGCTGCTGGAGAGGGCACGACGCCAGGATCACGAGATTGTCCCGCTGATGGTGCTGCTCACCGATGGACAGGCAAATGTCTCCATCGGTAACGCGCCACCTCAGCAAGAGGCATATGCAATCGCCGATCTGATCGCCTCGCGCGATATTCGCGCCATTGTGATCGATACCGAGCACCCGAACTTCGAGCGGGGGCTATCACGGCGGCTGTCCGAACACCTTCAGGGGCGCTATTATCGGCTCGAAGATTTGCACGATGACGGCCTAGTGCAGGCCGTTCGCCGACAGATGCAGATGTAACAGGAACAGGCAGGCTTGTCCATCAACGTAGGAGGGATCCAGGAGATGACCGATCAGGTACGTAGGGAAGATGTCGCTGAGAGCGAGCTGCTTGACACGCTGCTCGACGCAGCTGACGCTCCGGCGGCGCAGGCCGATGTCACTACGCCGGAGTCCTCGGCGGAGGAGGCTACGGCACAGCCTACCCCTGAGACTGAGGCTCAGGCACCCGCTGTAACGGCGGAGCCGGAGGCGTCGGACGTTTCGGGGGCTGTCACCGAGGCGGAAGGGGAAGGGGCTGAGGCGTCGGAGGCCACTGCCGAAGGTGCCAACTTCACGCCGGTCGCGGAAGAGGGGGGGCGTCCGCGCCGCCTCAAGGATCTTCAGGCGGGCATGGAACTCGAAGGACGGGTTACGTCGATTGCGCTCTACGGGATCTTCGTCGATGTCGGCGTTGGCCGCGATGGCCTCGTCCATATCTCGGAGATGAGCGACACCCGGATCGATACGCCGTCTGATCTAGTACAGATCGGCGATAAGGTTGCGGTGCGGGTGAAGAGCATCGACCCCGATGCGCGTCGGATTAGCCTGACGATGCGCTCAGTGGAGCGCAACGAGGGCGGGCGCAGCCGTGGCCGCCCCAAGCGCGCTGAGGTCGATAAGGATCGGATTACGTCGCTGCGGGTGGGCGATGTCGTCGAGGGGACGATCACTGGCTTCGCGCCTTTTGGTGCCTTCGCCGACATCGGCGTGGGTAAGGACGGGCTCATCCACGTCTCCGAACTGGCCGAGGGCCGGGTCGAGAAGCCCGAAGATGCGGTGAAGGTCGGCGAGCAGTTTAACTTCAAGATCCTTGAGATTGATCCCGAGGGCACCCGGATCAGCCTCAGCCTGCGCCGTGCGATGCGTACCCAGCGTATGCAGGGGCTTGAGCCAGGTCAGGTACTCGATGGCACGGTGAGCGGTCTGGCTCCCTTCGGTGCCTTTGTGGACATCGGCGTCGGTCGCGATGGCCTTGTCCATATCTCGGCCCTCTCGTCGAGCCGCGTGGGCAAGGTTGAGGATGTCGTCAAGGTCGGCGATAAGGTTACGGTGAGGGTGATTGAGGTCGATCAGCAAAGCAAGCGGATCAGCCTGACGATGCGCCTTGATGACCCCGAACCCTCCGGGAACTACGAGGAAGAGACCCCGAGCCAGGTTATCCCGCGCACCGGCCCCGGCGCTGCGCCCCGCTTCGCCGCCGCTGCCGCCGCCGCCCGCGAGGGGCGCAGCGGGGGCGACCGCAACGACCGTGGGGATCGCAATCGGGGCCGCCGCACGTCGTCTCAGCCCGCTGTCCCTGAGACCTACAGCACGGAGGAAGTGGCCGAGGAATTTGTCGGCGATGCGACCCTTGCGGATCTCCTGAGCAAGTATGGCAGCCCCGCGAACGTGCGACGCGACCGCAAGAAGGATCGCGTTGATGTCGAGGAGGAGGTCGAGGAGACGGAGGGCGGCGACCGTCGTCAGCGTGATGCGATCCGGCGCACGTTGCAGCAGGTCGGGCGCGACGAGTAGTTCGCTGCGCATAAGGGCGTGATTCATGGGGGCGGCTTTGCCGCCTCCATGTGTTTTTTTACGTCTGTGCGCTGCGTGCTATTTGACACTGTTGGAGCGCGACAGGTATAATGGTGCGAGTTTGCCTACGAAGCGATGTTGAAGCGCGTGTGTTGCGCGCACGAGGAGCATACAGATGCCGAAGCGAACCTGGCAGCCGAAGCGGATCCCCCGCCGCCGCAAGCACGGTTTCTTGTCACGGATGGAGACGAAGGATGGGCGCGAGGTGCTGCGCCGCCGCCGCATGAAGGGGCGCTGGAAGCTGACGGTGAGCGATGAGCGCCGTGGCGTTCGCGGTGGTCATCGCTAAAGGTTATATGCGGGTACAGGGTGCGTGTTGATGATCCTGTACCCCGCTCGGTGTTTTATGAAGCGTGCCCACCGGCTGCGTCGGCCTGACCAGTTCCGGCGCGCCCGGCGCGAGGGCCGCACGTTCTCTACTTCGCTCCTGCTGCTCAATGTTGTTGCTGGCCGCCGTATGCGTACCCGCTGCGGGTTTGTGGTTAGTAAGCAAATAGGCATCGCGGTGCGGCGTAATCGGGCAAAGCGTCGTGTTCGCGAGTCCGTCCGGCTCGTTTTTCCGCGCATTGCCCCCGGCTACGACCTCGTATTTGTCGTTCGTAGCGCGGGTGTTATCAACGCTCCGTTTGCGGCGATCCAGGATGCGGTCGAAGGGTTGTTGCGCCGGGCTCAAATCTGGCGATCCGCCCCGGCCCCAGATATGTCAGTGAAATCTCCTGGGGAGCCACCAATTCCCAGCGACCAGCACTAGAGGCTTCGACTATGGGTGGAATCTGGTCCCTATTTGTTGGCCTGCTTGAGCAGATCCTGCTCTGGTTTAGCACGACGACGGGCAGTGTTGGCTTCGGGATTATCATTTTTACGATCTGTGCGCGTCTGGTGATCTTGCCGCTGACGCTGACCTCGCTGCGATCTAGCCGTAAAATGCAGCAGATCCAGCCGATGATTAAGGATTTGCAGCGTAAGCACGGTAAAGATCAGCAGAAACTCCAGGAAGAGACGCTGAAGCTCTACCGCGAGTATAAGATCAACCCGGTCGGCGGCTGTCTGCCGGTGCTGCTCCAACTGCCGATCTTCTTCGGCGTGTACCAGGCGGTCTATCACCTGATGGTGCCTGATCAGCGGGTGAACCTGAGCGCCGCCGCCAAGGCCGCCCTTGAGAACCCGAACGTCGCCCACCTGTTCAGCGCCAACTTCCTCGGCCTGTTCAACCTGGGCACGTCGGCCTTCGGCCCTGGCGGGCTTGGCTTCGCCGCGCCACTGTATCTGGTGCTGCCGGTGCTGTCGATTATGCTCCAGATGATGCAGACGACGATGGCCACTCCGCGTACCCAGGATCCGCAGCAGAAGGCGATGACCCAGGCGATGATGTTCATGCCTCTGGTCTTTGGTTATATCGCCTTCACTTTTCCCTCAGGGGCAGTCCTCTACTGGGTGGTCAGCAGCCTCGTCGGCGTGGTGCAGCAGTACTTCACGTCTGGTTGGGGCTCGCTGGCGAACTACCTGAAGTTCCTTCCGCCAGATGGCAAGCCCGGTGCCCTGCCTGGCCTGACGCCAGCGGTTGTGACATCGGTCGCCAGCGACTCAGGGATTTCGCTGAGCGCCGCCGCGCAGCGTGCCGATTTTTGGACGGTGATGCGTCCTCTGACTGAAACCGAGCAGGTCGGCTCTCAGGAGCCAGGTACGGCTGAAGAGGTGATCGATGATGCTCGCGCTCAGGGCCACCAGCCCGTCAATCCGCGCCGCCCACGACGACGGCGCTGAGTGGGCCTCTCCTCTGTGACGTTTGCAACCATTGCGGGCGAAGCCGTTGAAGAGATACGAGATGTTGCGTCTCTCCGGGGTTTCCGCATCTAAAGGATTTTTCCTATGAAGAGCATCGAGATACGCGCACGTACCGTTGCTGAGGCTGTTGAGCTTGCCCTCGCACAGCTCAGCAAGGATCGCGACGAGGTTGCTATCGCGGTGCTGGACTCCGGCGAGTCGGGCGATGAGGCGCTGGTGCGGGTGACGGTGGTAGATGATGATGATGATACCCCCGAGAACCCGGTCGCGGCTCCGTCTGCTGAATCTTTGGGTGATGTTGGCGGGATCGCTCGCAAGGTGCTGGAGGATCTTCTGGAGCGGATGGACATCCACGCTTATGTGACGGCGGTGCTGACGCGCGTGCCGGGCCAGAAGGGCACTATCGAGGAGACGGTCACGCTGCATATTGAAGGTGCCGATGAGGAGGCGATGGGCCTGCTGATCGGACGGCGTGGCGATACGCTGCGATCTCTCCAGTTCCTGCTGAACCTTTTGGTGAGCCGCCGTGTGCAGAAGTGGCCACAGGTGGTTGTCGATGTGGGCAACTATCGCCAGCGCCGCCAGGAGTCGCTGGAGGGTCTCGCCCGCCGCATGGCGGAGCGCGTTCGCCAAACAGGCCGCCCGATTATGCTAGAGCCGATGGCCGCCTACGAGCGGCGCATCGTACACTTGGCGCTGCGCGAAGATAAGAGCATCTACACCGAGAGTTCCGGCGACGGCGAGAATCGTAAGATTGTGATCTATCCGTCGAAGTAGCGCTATTGTAGTCAGCAGGCAGGAGGTCGGATTTGTCCAGCCTCCTGCCTGCTGATTCTGCACCCCCCTATGATTCCACCGTACCTTGTAATTGGCGACCTGACCCGTGACCTCCTGCCCTTAGGGGGCAGCACTCCCGGCGGGACGGTTCTCTATGCGGCGACGACCATTGTCCGCCTCGGTGTTGGTGTCGCCGTGCTGACATCGGGCGATCCCGCGCAGCCCCTCGATCTGCCCGCAGACGTGCATGCCACCATCGTCCCGGCGCAGGCGCAGTCAACATTTGAGAATCGCTACACCGCCGATGGTCGTGTGCAAATGCTGCACGCCCTGGGTGCCCGGCTGCACTTCGATGATCTGCCCCAGGAGTGGCGACTGGCCCCCGTGGTACACCTCGGCCCGCTGACGGGCGAGTTCAGCCTCGATATGGCCGAACACTTCCCCAACTCGCTGGTGGGTGTGACGCCGCAGGGCTGGATGCGCGAGTGGGACTCTCCGCTACCGGCAGCGATCCGACGGGTGGTATGGAGGCCCGACCCGACGCGGCTGCGCCATGTCGATGTACTCGTGCTGAGCATTGAGGACGTGGGCGGCGATGAGAATCTGGCGGAGAGTTACGCGCAGGACTGCCGCCTGGTGGCGGTGACGCGGGGATCACGGGGATCAACCCTCTATATTAGCGGCAAGCCGCATCAGATCGACGCCTTCCCGGCGGTGGAGCGTGACCCGACCGGTGCCGGCGATGTGTTTGCGGCGGCCCTGCTGCTGCGCCTACGCGAAACAGGCGACCCGCTGGCGGCGGCTACCTTCGCCAGCGCGGTGGCCGCATGTGCGGTGGAGGGGCCAGGGACATCGACGATCCCGACCCGCACCGAGGCTCTGGCGCGGATGGGCTGAGGAAATTTGCAATAGATATGGTTCAGAACAGCTTTACAGTGTGGCGGAGACGCGAGGACGCGAGGACGCGAGGACGCGATAGCATCGCCTCGTCGCCTCGTCGCCTCATCGCCACACTGTAAAGCTGAAACCTGACACCTGAAACCTTGTCATAGAGCATAAGTAATGCTGTCACGCTGAGTGAAACGAAGCATCCCGGCCGGGATGCTTCGCTTCGCTCAGAATGACAGGACGCCTCACCGCGTTACTTCTGCGGTATTGCCGTGCTACCGCTCCAGGTGGTAGGGTACGCTGGTGACAACCACGCCCTTGTTGAACATCAGAGCCGCCTTAATCAGCATACCCGTCTGGTTATGCAGCAGGTGTTCCCACCAGTGGGCGGGCACAAACTCGGGAAGAACCACGGTGAGGACGTGGTCGTTGTAGCGCGCATCGACCTCTTGGATATAGTTGAATAGCGGGGTAATCAGCGAACGATAGGGCGATTCGAGTACCACAAGAGGTACATTGCAGCCCCAGTCGATCCATCGCTGCTGAAGCCTCATCGTCTGGTCAACATCAAGGTTGACATACACCGCCATTACATTGTCGGGGGCAATCGATTGGGCGTATTGGAGGGCGGGGAGTACGCCACGATGGATGCCGCTGACTAGGATGATTGACGTGTGGCGGCGCAGCGGAAATGGACGACCGGCACCTTCTAGGGAGAGTTGGCGGGCTACACTGCTGTAATGCTTGTTGATACTCATGAAGAGCAGCACCAGCATGGGAATGAGCACCATCACGGCCCAGGCACCGTGGGTGAATTTGGTGACGGCAAGCACCACCAGCACTACAGCGGTGAGAACTGTCCCTAAGCTATTGATCACTGCGCCCCAACGCCAGCCCTCTTCCTTTATGTGGAAGTGGTGGCGCACCATGCCCGCCTGCGAGAGCGTGAAAGAGATGAACACGCCGATCGCGTAGAGCGGCAGCATCGTGATCTCGTTGGCGTGGAAGAGTACCACCAACAGGGCCGAAAAGACGCCCAGGGCCAGGATTCCATTCGAGAAGACCAGCCGGTCGCCCCGTGAGGAGAACTGACGGGGCAGGAAACGATCACGCGAGAGGAACGAAGCCAGCCGTGGGAAGTCGGCGTAGGCGGTATTCGCGGCCAGCACCAGGATCAGCGCGGTAGCCATCTGGATGACACCGTAGACCAGCCCATCGCCGAAGGTGGTGCGGGCAATCTGCGAGATCACCGTCTCGTGCGTAAGCTCGTTGGGCACCGCGCCGTGAGCGTGGGCCAGCCAGGTGATGCCGAGGAACATGGTGACCAGGATCATCACCATCCACGTGAGAGTCGATGCCGCGTTCTTCGACTCGGGTGATCGAAAGGCGGGTACGCCATCGCTGATCGCCTCAATCCCGGTAAGCGCCGTGCAACCGGCGGCGAAGGCCCGCAGTATCAACCAGAGCCCAATCGCCTCGCCGGTAGACGGGATCTCGGGGTCGATCATGTGAACAACTGGCTGGACACCGAAGAGCATGTTACGGATAAAACCGTAGACGATCAGGGTCAGGATGCTCACAATAAAGACGTAGGTAGGCACGGCGAAGATCACGCCGCTCTCCTTGACCCCGCGCAGGTTGGCCAGCGTGACAAGGAGAATACAGACAAGGCCGATCTCAACGGCGTACGAGGCGAGCCAGGGCATACCCCAGGTGCTGGCCAATGAAGTGATGGCGGCCACACCAGCCGAGATGCTGACGGCCACCGTCAGCACATAGTCAATCAGCAGGGCACCGGCGGCAATCAGGCCGTAGATATTACCGAGGTTCTCGCGGGCGACGATATAGCCACCGCCGCCCTTGGGGTAGGCGCGGATCGTCTGGCGATACGAGAAGGCCACCACTACAAGCAGCACCGCGATACCGATGGCGACCGGCAGCGAGTAACCAAGGGCAACCGACCCACCCAGGACGAGGATGGAGAGGATCGCCTCGGTCGCGTAGGCCACTGACGAAAGCGCGTCCGATGAGAAAACTGCCAGCGCAGTGACTCGACTCAGACGCTCGTGGTGCTGGTGTTCGGTCGCAATGGGCTTGCCGACAAGGAATCGCTTGATCTGGCCCACTATAACTCCGTTATCTTCGTAGCCTGAGCTACCCCTTCGCCCAGGATATTGCCGCGTTGTCAATTAGCACACCAAAAGAACGCCCAACTGCGGCAGTCGGCGTTGTGTCGGCTGTCATCCTCACTCATTGAGGTGCGGTTGTCGTATTGTCTTGTTGGTTGCGCTGCGCTGGGGACGGGCGATCATACGACGCCTTTGTGCGGCGCTGATCATAGCACTTAGGTTGTGCTGCGTCAACTTCATTGCGGGCGGTTCCCAGGGCATGAGCAAAGTCAGCTCCGGCCCCCTCACCCCCTGCCCCTCTCCCTCACGGGGAGAGGGGAGATTCTTCATCAGGATGCGCTCGGCTCCCCCTCTCCCGTTCAGGGAGAGGGGGCTGGGGGGTGAGGGCTGCC
>CAIRFY010000352.1 GCA_903877945.1 uncultured Oscillochloris sp.
ATCGCCTCATCGCCTCATCGCCTCATCGCCTCATCGCCTCATCGCAAGACTGTAAAGCTGAATGTGCCCATTTTGAAACATGCCTTAGACAAGGTTCGTGGCGGCTTTCTCCCAAACCCTCCTATCGCCGTATCATATCTCGGGGCGGCGCACCGTGAGGCGCAGCTCATGGACGCCGGTGACACGGACGTACTCGCCGGGTTCGACCTCGCCGTTCTCGCAGACGGCGCTCCAGAGGGCACCGTCCACAAAGACCATACCCTCGGGGGCGAGGCGTCGGCGCACCTCGGCGAGCCGACCGATCAGACCCTCCTGGCCGGTGGTGACGGGTTGGCTGCGCATCCGCACGACAAGGTAGATCCCGAGGGCGGCGAACCCGGCGATCAGCAGGGAGACGAGGGCAATCGCCCAGAGGGCCACGGCCACACCGGGAGCCTGGGCGGCGTCAAACAAGTTCAGGGCGCTCAGCACCAAGACGACCAAACCAACCACGGTCAACCCTCCGTGCGAGTGGACAAATAGGTCGGCGGCGATCAGCCCGAAGGCAAACACAAGGCCGAAGAAGCTGAGCCAGTGTACCGGCAGGGCTACGATACCGACCATACTGCTGATCAGGAGTACCCCGCCGACGCCAGCCAGAATGCCGACCGTGGGTGCAGCAAACTCGGCGTAGATCGCGATGCCAGCCATTACCAGGAGGAGAAAGGCCACGGTGGGGTCGGCCAGCAGGAGTAGGATCTGTTCTCCGATGTTGGGGGCGAGAGGCACCGCCGTGCGGCCAAGGGTATGCAGCACGAGCTGACTGCCGTCCTCCAGTGTCACCGCACGGCCCTCCAAGGATGTCAGCAGATCCTCGTCATCGCGGGCGACCATGTTGACGGCTGGCGGATTGAGGGCGATGGCCTGCTCGTTCGTAAGCACCGCGCCCACGCGGGCGGCCCGATCAACCCAGGCATCGCTGCGGCCACGGTCGCGGTTCCAGCCGCCAAGCTGGCGGATCACCTCGGTGAGGAAGAGATCGCGCACCTGGACAGAGACATCGCCTGTGGGCTCGGCGAGGGGCGTGGCGGCACCGAAACTGGTGCCGGGGGACATCACGGCCAGGTGGGCGGCGCTGAGCAGCCAGGCCCCGGCAGCGCCCGAACTCGTCCCATCGGGGGCGACATAGACAACAACCGGCACCTTCGCCACGGCGAGGTCTGCGGCGAGGCCACGCACATCGCGTAGCACCGCACCCTGACCACCCAGGCGAATGATCAGGGCCGTGGCCTGAGCGGCCTCGGCTTCGTGCAGGACGCGCCGCAGGTAACTTACCGCGTAGCGGCTGATCACGCCATCAACTGCAGCCGTATAGATCGGCCCACCCACCTGGGCCTGCGCCGATGGGGCGGCAAGCGGCAGGGCGATGAGCAGATAGAGCGTGGCGAAGACGATACGCCATGTGGGCCGCAGATGTGCAAAGGTAGCCATACACCCTGAGGGTATGTAGCGCAAGATAACGCAATAGGCGACATCATATCACACCGCATCACGGCGCGTGGGATGGTACAATAACCGCCAACCTGAAACCATCCCACGCGGAGAACAACATAATGACAGAGTCTGAGGTGCTAGAGACCCTCGCCCGTGTCGGGGCGCTCGTCACTGGCGACCATATCATCTATACGTCGGGCCGACACGGGAGTAGTTATGTCAACAAAGACGCACTCTACCCCCACACCGCCGCCACAAGCGCCGTCTGCGCTCAAATTGCGCAGCACTTTGCACTGTCGAGCATCGAGACGGTGGCCGGGCCGACGGTAGGCGGCGTGATCATGGCCCAGTGGACGGCGCACCACCTTGGGGCGATCCTCAACCAGGAGATTATGGCCGTCTACGCCGAGGAGGAGCAGACCGAGATGGGCAAAGGGCGTACCTTCCGGCGAGGCTACAACGCCCTTGTAGCTGGACGGCTTGTACTGGTGGTGGAGGACATCCTGACCACCGGCGGCTCGGCGCGCACGGTGGTAGAGGCGGTAGAGCGGGCTGGCGGTACTGTGGTGGGCGTGGCCGCCCTCTGCAACCGTGGCGGTGTCACCGCCGATATGCTGGGTGCCCCCGAGCTGTACTGCCTCGCCAGAGTGCCTCTGGAGTCCTGGTCAGCGGCGGAGTGCCCGCTCTGCGCGACGGGCGTCCCGGTCAACACGCGCCTAGGAAAAGGCGCGACCTTCGTTACAATGCGTAACGTGCCGTAGGTGACGTTCAGATAGGTATCGACGCGAGGATTCGGTGTGTCCTAGGGCCAATACCTTTCACATAAGCCAATCTCGCACCCTCACCCCCTGCCCCTCTCCCTCACGGGGAGAGGGGAGTATATCGCTTCCTGACGAGGAATACCCCCCTCTCCCGTTCAGGGAGAGGGGGCTGGGGGGTGAGGGCTGAGCGGCGGCAGATTCCTTATTTGAAAGGTATTGGTTCCAGGGCGGGTGAACCCGGACGAGCTAACGAAAGGAGCGTTTGCCTATGGAGCAGCATGAGGAGGACGCGGAGGTTCAGGCCAAACATTCGCGGCGGAACTTCCTGAAGAGCGTAGGGGCAGTCGCGAGCGGCATGGTGGTCGCCGGGGTCGCGGGCTGCGCACCGGCAGCCCCAGCGCCGACTGCCGCGCCGCCAACCCCTGCCGCCACGGTGATCCCCACTGCCCCGGTGCCTCCCGCGATTCCCCCAACCGCAGCGCCCGTCGTGGAGGCCGCAGCGATCCCGGAACTCGGGCTGACCTACTTCAGCATGCCGCAGGCCGCAGTCATCCAAGCTATGAGCGCCCGGATCTTCCCCACCGATGAGAATGGCCCAGGGGCGCTTGAGGCGGGGGTAGTCTACTTCATCGACCGGCAGATGTCTACGCCGTGGGCGGTTGGTGCCGAGTGGTATATGCAGGGGCCGTTCGTGGCTGGCGAGCCGACTCAGGGCTGGCAGTTCAACCTGACGCCGCGCCAGATCTACACCTACGGCATCCAGTTCGTCGAAGTGTACTGCAACCGGCAATATACGGCGGGCTTCGCCAAGTTGACTCCAGGGCAGCAGGACGAAGTTGTGAAGGCGTTGTTCGAGAACAGGGTCGATACGTTCCAGGGTTTCACCGGGGCCGCCTTCATCGACCTCGTGCGCCAGGGAACCCTGGAGGGTCTGTACAGCGACCCCACGTGGGGCGGGAATCACAACATGGTCGGCTGGAAGCTCAAGCGCTACCCCGGTGCCCAGGTGACGACCGACATGACGGCCAAGGAGTTTATCGAACTGCCGCCGATTACCCTCGCAACGGGTCACATCGGATCGATCCGCCCGATGCATTAGGCATGTTTCAAACCAGCTTGACCGCTTGCAGTAACTGTAGCGCCGCCTTCCAGGCGGTTAGGAGTACCACCGCAGGCTGGAAGCCCGCGCTACCAACTGTCACGCTGAATCCTGGCACCTGAAACCTTGTCTTAGGCATGGTTCAAACCAGCGTGACAATTCAGCGACGAAACGATGACGCGGTGAGGCGCTCCGTATCGCCTCATCGCCTCATCGCCTCATCGCCTCATCGCAAGACTGTAAAGCTGAATGTGCCCATTTTGAAACA
>CAIRFY010000353.1 GCA_903877945.1 uncultured Oscillochloris sp.
CTGTAAACCTGAAACCTAGCACCTGAAACCTTGTCTAACGGAGAAACAGCAGGGAGCCTGCTTTTCCTTCACCCGCCACACGCAGATCGGATCATGGTGCAAACAGGGTCGGACATGTCGCAGGCCCGCTGGAATACGCCGCAGGCCCGCTGGTTTATGCCGCAGGCCCGCTGGAATACGCCGCAGGCCCGCTGGTTTATGCCGTAGGCCCGCTGGTTTATGCCGCAGGCCCGCTGGAATACGCCGCAGGCCCGCTGGTTTATGCCGCAGGCCCGCTGGTTTATGCCGTAGGCCCGCTGGTTTATGCCGCAGGCCCGCTGGTTTATGCCGCAGGCCCGCTGGTTTATGCCGTATAGCAATCCTAAACTGGTTATGAAAAGGAGTCGAGCCTTTAGGCGGCCTTATCCGGCTAAAGCCTTGACTCCACACAACAACCCCAAGAGGATTGCTATAGGCCCGCTGGAATAGCAGTGCGCTCAATCTGTGGTATGATCGCGCCGAATGTCGATCACACCTGCACAGGGTAGACAAGGTCGTCTGGCTCATGCAAAAACTCCCCCCTCAGTTCACAACGACGCTAGCATAACGGGGTATGAGACTGTTATGGAGATCGAGGCCAAGTTTCGCGTTGCCGATCCCCGGATCTTTACGCAGTTGCTAAGCCTGTCCACCCTTGGTTGCGCAATCCTCATACCGCACGCTGCCCCAGAGCAGCAGCACACGATCTACTTCGACACCCCCGATGAGGCGTTGCGCGCCCGGCGCGCGAGCCTGCGGGTGCGCGTAGTCGCCGGACGGCGCATCGCCACGGTGAAGCGGTCGCACGGCGCGGTTGGCGGCCTACACGTGCGCGATGAGTGGGAGACCCCGATCCATGCTGGTGTGCATCCGCGACACTGGCCGCCGAGCGAGGCACGCCAGCGGGCGCTGGTGGTCGTGGGCCAGAAGCCGCTGGTGGCCCGCGTCAGTGTATACACGCGGCGGCACTGTATTGATGTGCATCTGGAGGGTTGGCCTGTCGCTGAGCTATGCCTCGATGAAGGGTATATCGAAGCCGGTGGCCGAATCGTCGGCTTTCGCGAGTTGGAGATCGAACTGCGGGAGGAGGGCACACTGACGGATCTCGATGTGCTCTGTGCGGCGCTCACCCGCCGGTTTTCGCTGGAGTCCGAACCACGCGGCAAACGTACCCGTGGTCTCGCCCTCCTCGACGCAATCTCAGCCACGTCACGTGCCCAACCGGAAGCAGTCGAGATCGCGCTCAGTGCAAGAAGCGCTTAGCGCAGCAGCAGCACCGCGTCGATCCGGTGTAGCACGCCGTTGCTGGTGATCTGATCGGCCTGAGTGAGGTAGCTCTGCTCCACCCGTAGGCCGTGCGTGCTGGTGAGAGTGAGCCGGGCTCCGCTGAGGGCCGTCACCGCCAGCATATCCATGAGATCAGCCGCGACAAACACGCCAGGGACAAGATGGTCGCTGAGGAGATCCCGCAGCCGTGGCAGGTCGGCGTGCAGCGCCGAGAGGACTCCGGAGCGCAGCCGTGTGAATGCCTCGTCGGTGGGCGCGAACAGCGTGTAGTGCCCTGGCCCATGCAGCACACCGTCGAGTCCGGACAGACGCAGCAGCGATGCCAGCGTGGTGAGATCGGGCGTTCCGGCGATCACGTCTGTGAGTGTGTCAACGCTCATGTTGGACACCCCTTGTTCCTACGATATGGTCGTCGCTACAGGGGTCAGCAGCCCGCTGAGGCCGCGCCGGACTTGGATCGCGCCGACCTCGGCCTGGCGGAGGGCACCCCACATGACACCCGCCGCCCGCGTCTGCCGCTGCACGATGGCGTGGCGTAAGTCGGCGGCGGTGCGACCGGGAAACAGCGTGTAGCCCGCGCCCACCGTCGGCAGGTGGTGCGAGTCGCTGCCGCCAACCACCGGCAACCCGTGGGCGGCGGCGAACTGCGCCGCCAGCGCATTGTTACGTGGCGACCACAGCCCGGCGTTGAAACTCTCGACCGCATCCACGAACGTAGCCCATGCTGGTGCCGCTCGTCGGCCAAAGCCGAGGGGGCCGGTGCGCCCAAGCGAGTTGACCAGGAAGCCGAACGGGTGCGGGGCGATCACCAGCGCACCCTGCGCACGGGCTGCTGCCACCGTCTCGGCCAGCGGCCTGCCGGGCGGCAGCTCTTGCTCAAGGAAGAGCACCAGCAGGTGGCCCTCCTGCGTCGAAACCTCCTCGCCAACGATCACCTCGACCCCATAGGCTCCGGCCATCTGCTGTGCCTCCAGGGCAGCGCTGATGGTGTCGTGATCCGTGACGGCAATCACTCGCAGATCCGTGCGGGCGACATGGGCAAGAAGTTCGCGCACGGTCGCGGCCCCATCGCTGGCCGTGGTATGTATATGCAGATCGGCCTTGCTATAGCTGGTCTCCATACGACGCTCCTTCCACGAGATGGCGGGGCTGATGCAAAGTCGCGTGATTGCCGTTCAACCCTCACCCCCCAGCCCCCTCTCCCTGTGAGGGAGAGGGGCAGGGGGTGAGGGGGGGCAAGGCGACTTTGCATCAGCCATGCATGCACAAGATAGGCTCTCAGGTGGAGCATAGCAGCACGGTGTTGTGTGTACAGTATGGGTGCGTTAAGCGGCGATGAAGCGGAGGCAAAGCGGAGGGATACACTCATGCTATACTAGGCTTAATCGGCACTTAACATGTGCTTGATGATCGCCGCATAGAACCCTGAGTGTACCCACTGCCATGATCACACGCCGCCTTGCCGACATCAGCGGGCCGTTCTTCGACCCGCACAAGCCCTTCCGCAACTGGTCGGCCTTCCCCTACGCCCAGATCGATCTGCCGTCCCCGCCCTACGTGGACACTGCGCAGTTGCATTGGGGACTGGCTCGCGCACAAGCGCACCTCCGTGCGCTGCACGCCCAAGGCTACACCGGGATCGTGGTCGATAACCTGGCGCATCTGGTGGCTTTCGATGGCCCCGGCGAGATGATCTATGCGGACGAGAGTCCCACGCGGCTGCGCGCACTGGCCTACCGGGCTGCCTTCGGTGAGTTGTTCGATCTGGCCGAATCCCTCGGAATGGAAGTCTTTGTCACCACTGATATGCAGTGGAGCACGCCTGAGGTGCGGCGGGCAGTGGGGGCAATGGATGCTAAGAATCCTCGGCTCGCTGCACTCAACCGACGTGCGCTGGCCGAACTCTTCCGCGCTCTGCCCCAGGTGCGTGGCCTGGTCGTGCGCGTTGGCGAGGCGGGCGGTGCCCACGACCAGGGCGACGCCTACGCTGGACATATGATCTACACGACGCCCGCCGTGCTGCGTGAGCTTATCCAGACTCTGCTGCCGGTGTGCGAGGAGCAGGGGCGGCTACTGATTATGCGTACCTGGAGCGTCGGTATCGGTGATCTCGGTGACTTAATCTGCTCCCCCGCACGCTACGCTGAGACCTTCGGCGGGTTCCGCTCGCCCGCGCTCCTGGTTTCCGTCAAGCACGGGCCGGCCGACTTCTTCCGCATGCTGCCGCCCAACCCAACCCTGGGTCTGCCCGGCCCGCGCCAGATCATTGAGCTACAGAATCGCCGCGAGTACGAACTGTTTGGCCTTGTGCCCAGTTCCATCGCTGGGCTACACGCCGCCGCACTATTGCGCGCAAACGCCGACCCGCAGTGTGCCGGGATCTGGGCATGGAACAGCACCGGCGGCTGGGGCGGCGGCACAGCCAGCCTCGGCGCTACCGGCTGGAGCATCTGGACGGAGCTGAGCAGCGCGCTCACGGCGGCGCTGGCTGTTGAGCCAGCCTTGGATGCAGAGCGATTCGTGCAGGAGTGGGTGTCGGACAGAATGCAAAATGCAAAATGCAAAATGCAAAATGCGGAAGAGTCTCCATTTTGTATTTTGTATTTTGCATTGGCCACAGCGGATCTCTATTTGGAGTCGGCTGACCTGATTGCGCAGGGCTGGTACCTGGGGCGGCTGCCGCATGCGGCGGGTAAGGTGGGGGGCGTCTTCCTCGCGCCGCTGCTCTGGGTCTGGTGGATGCGCCCGACGGCCGCCCTGCCGATCTGGGCCTATCTGGCTGAGGCCGTGGGCGATGTGGAGGCGGCCCTGCGGGCGGGAGAAGTTGCGGCCACACGGGCGGCGTTCCACGCCGAGCGCCTGGAGTCCTTGGCCCCAGCCGACGACGATGCGGCGGTGATCGTTACCAGCGCCCGCTACTTCGCCGATGTCCTCGCGCTATCCCAGGCGATCAAGGGTCTGATGCTGCCGCTGCTGGCGCAGGCCCGACGTGGGGCCGATCACGACATCAGCGCGCTTCAGGCTACAGCTCGACAGACCCGCCGTGCCATCGGCGCGCATCGTGCCGCCTGGGCGGGCCGCGCCGATTTCCCCGCCCTTGAACTCGATGAGATCGCGCAGTTTGTTGACGCGCTGGAGCGCCACCCGCAGGTGATCTGGCTCCAGGCCAGGGCCGCGTGCGCCGCCGTCCGCGCCGTCCGGCACGGTCGCAGCCTGGGGGTCGCTGGCGCAGCGGGCGCGGTTGGCCTCGCGCTGGCCCTGCTCACCCATCGGCGCGGGCGGCTGGGATTGGCCGGGCTGGCGGCTGGGCTGGCCCTCGCCGCACCGCTGCGCCACCAGGCTCTCCGCGCCAGCCTGCCCTGGCTGAGCCGCCACCTGCATCTCCTGCCCTCGATCTTCTTTGAGGCGGGGCCATCGGTTGCCGAGTGGGCCGGATAACGCAATACCGCAAAAGTAACGCTGTCATTCTGAGCGAAGCGAAGAATCCCGGCCGGGTAATTAAGCGTGTGCCGATAGATGGTTCGGAACAGTGCGGAAAACAAAAGCGCCAGCACCAGATAGATGACAGCCACGACGATGTAGATCTCAAAGCTGCGGA
>CAIRFY010000354.1 GCA_903877945.1 uncultured Oscillochloris sp.
CTAGCCGGGGGCTTCAGCCCCCCGGCGGGTGCCGCCGCACAGCGTTACTTTTGCTCTACTGCATTCTGGCCCATTTCATCATCGTTGGCGGGGTACTGTTTCACGTGAAACACAATCCTCAGATCCCTCATCTCAGCAACGAGAGCAGCCTACGTAGTCGCCGCATAACCTCATTCGGGGTAATAGGGGCTTCCGGGCCAGTATGTTCGATCCAGATCGAAGCAACTGCGGCCCCCGTACACCCGGCACGGTAGAGGTTATCAGGATCGTCCAGATACGCATGGACAAACCCCGCCATATAGGTATCCCCCGCTCCCGTAGGGTCACATACCTCGGTCGCATACGCTGGAATCGCGAACTGGCGTACCCCGTCGTCAATAAATGAGCCAGCCGCAGCAAGGGTTACGATAGCGATATCACAGCCCAGGGCACGCAAAGCACGCGCAGCGCTGCCGACATCTGCCCGTGGATCAATCCCCGTGAGTACATGCGTCTCTAGCTCGTTCGCTTTAATGACTTTACATCGACAAGCAATATCACGTATGTTATCCGGAAGGTAATGCTCAACACGCCCATCAACACCGATACGCCGCAGCATTCCCTGGGGGTCAAGGAAGATGGGAGCGTGACTCACCTGCTGAATTGCCTCAATCAAAGAGAGCGGAGTCTCCTGCAAGATAGGGCCTATCAGGATTGCTGTCGCATCGAAACACGCGGGTGGAACCTCGGTGATTGAACCGGCGACCCCAAGCACATCGAGAGTACGATCCCCGCGCTGATCATACACGAGGCGAAACCCTCCTGTCTCCTTGTCTATCGATGCGTATGACGTAATCCCAGACCCAGCCATTTCTGCCGTGAATCGCCCCTCAAAATCCTGACCAATGCGACCAACAAGAGCAGCCTGTCGGCCCAAACGAACCAGGGCGAGACACGCATTTGTCGAGCAGCCTGAGAGGATCCGGCCAGAGGTCGCGATAACAGGAGTGGTAATATCATCATAAACTGGGTTGCCGAACGCAACAATGAGGTTTACGGGCGCTCTGGGTACATCACCTGCACTGTGCGCTGTGACCTGAACTGAAGCGTGATCAGCTCGCTGCATATACGATTCTCACATCTCAAGATACTCGCCATGATCCAGAGGGGCGCGATAAAGCAGTTCTGCCAAGGTCAAGCTGTTTCTTGACGGGTAGCCGATTCCTGATGCGGAGTCCTTGCAGCTTAGACATGGTTCAGAACAGCTTTACCGTGTGGCGGAGACGCGATGAGGCGAGGATGCGATAGCATCGCCTCGTCGCATCCTCGCCTCATCGCCACACTGTAAAGCTGAAACCTGACACCTGAAACCTTGTCTTAATGGTAAAAACTTCACGACCTGCATAGGACTGCGATAGCAGCCACGCCTACACTATGCACCGCCTCCTAGTTGCTCATAGAGGCTCTGAAGCTGATCATCGCCATAGACCGTGATCGTTAGCCGAATCGTGCTACCGCTTCGAGTCAGATGCACTGGTGTGCGCAGGATCTCCTCAAACAGGCGCTGGGCCTCGGCATCCTCAGGAGAGAGAGGGCGCGGCTCACGATGCTCCATCGATACCGCAGGGCGGGGCTTCTCTTTTCCTAAGGATGATGCCCCACCAAGGATTGTCCCTCGGTCGCGCACCTGAGAGAGGGCACTATCGAGAGCAACACCGTCGGCGATCAATGCACAGAACTCCTCCGTCTCACGCGCACCGAGCCCTTCGGAGAGCGACACAGCAAGTGCACGTGCCTGCTGATGCGGATCCTCAATACAGAGTAGTGCCTGGGCGAGAGTCACGTTGATGATCCCACCAAGCAGCGCCTGGCGCACCGCTGGAACCAGGGCCGGTTGGAATGCAATTTCGCCGAGCCGCTCCGCCTCGCGAACGCTCAGATCGCGCTGAACTATCAGGTCAAGCGCTGCGCGCTGAACATCCACATCCTCAAAGCGCAACAGGGCACGGCCATGGCCAGCACTGATTGTTCCATCGAGGAGGGCTTGACGAGCTGGTGCAATCAGCTTAATCAAGCGGCGCGCATTAACCACTGTCACCCGGCTCTTGCCGACGCGCTGCGCTATGTCTTCGTCAGTCAGACCAAACTCGTCTTTGAGCGTCTGATAGGCGAGTCCCTCCTCTAGCGCATTCAGATCAGCCCGCTGCACATTCTCAACCAGGGCCAACTCAAGGAACTGCTGGGGAGTGGCGCTCTTCACGAGTACCGGTACCTCGCTCAGCCCGGCGCGGTTGGCCGCTCGCCAGCGCCGCTCGCCAGCAATGATCTCGAACCCACTCGCCCCATTCTCGCTTACGATAATGGGCTGAATAACTCCGTGTTCACGGATCGACGCCGCAAGCTCATCAAGAGCCTGCACATCAAAGCGGGTACGCGGCTGACTCCGATTCTCGCGAATACTACTGATGGGGACGAGTCGAACCATCTGCATGCCAGTGGTCTGGCTGTTCGGTATCAGTGCGTCTAAGCCACTGCCAAGACCCCGTCTGCGACTCATAATTCTTCCCGCTGTAAAACTTCATCGGCCAGTGCCGCGTAGGACTGGGCGCTACGACCGAGTGGGTCGTACTCTGCAATAAGTTTACCGTAGCTGGGAGCCTCTGAGATACGGACGCTGCGCGAAATCAGTGTTCGGCAGATCAGATGCGGGAAGTGCCGCTGCACATCTTCCACGACCTGCTGGGCCAATTTCGTGCGTACGTCATACATTGTCATGACAACCCCAATGATCCGCAACGATGGATTGAGACCATCCCGCACCCGATCAAGGGTTCCCTTGAGCTGGGCCAATCCTTCAAGGGCGAGGTATTCACACTGGAGCGGTATCAAGACGCTGTCAGCTGCACAGAGCGCATTCAATGTCAGAAGGCCCAGCGACGGTGGACAGTCGATGATCACATGATCGTAGCCTGTTGCGATCTGATCGAGGGCATCGCGGAGGCGCCACTCACGACGATCAATTCCAGCTAACGCAATAGCAGCCCCGGCCAGATCCTCATCGGCTGGTATGAGATCAAATCGTTCACGTCCCGTCGTCATGATCGCCGACCGCACATCTGCGGTCTGCATAAGCAGATCATAGATAGTTATTGAGAGGCTTCGCTTTGCCACACCAAGGCTTGTGGTTGCGTTACCTTGTGGATCGCTGTCAATGAGCAAGACGTGTTGTCCACGACGCACGAACTCGCCAGCCAGATTGACGGCGGTTGTTGTCTTACCAACACCGCCCTTCTGATTTGTAACAACAAGCACACGTGTGCGCCGAGCGTGAGAATCCTGTTTCACGTGGAACACCAGATCGTCAAAAAGTGTGACACCAGCCCCATTGTAACACGATGCACTGGAGGATAAACTGTATACACCCAGCAGCCTGTCAGAGAGAACTCGGAAAACCGCGTCACAAAGCCAAATCGGCTTTTTTGGAATATGGCGCTGTGATGCGGTAAAGCCAACTCTCTCCGACAGGCTGCTAGCCTGTACATGCCGGATGCCGACTCGCCGGTAGCGCCAGCAAAGCCTCCACCTTAGGCGCATGGCGGTCTACAGAGTTGCGCTATCGTACCCGTTAAGGTACAATTGTTCGAACTAACGTGTTCGCACCATTGCACGTTCCCCCGCCAGATACGACTGCACCATAAGACGTGCGCAAGGAACGCATGTGCCGCCAGGCAGAACGCCGAAACGACTACCGCCATCATCTGTTCGATAGACTCGTATTTGGTAGGCACTTCTTCACGTCGCGTGGCGATACACATGCTCGATAGTTGCGACCCATCATGCTATTGTAGATGAACTTCATCGGCGTTAATTTGCCGGAGAGATCATCACACTCAATCCAGCCTGCGCGAATCCTCGCGCTACCCTCCGTCGCTTGATCTCCTCCTGCCCAATTGGACTGACGACAGCCGCTCTATCGGGAGGGAGATTAACAGTGTTTCACCATCCCGTCGCATCCGATCCGACGTACTCTGATGAATCACCCGCTGCGCTCCGCGCACGCATTGCGGCGCTGGAAACCCGACTTGTAGATATCGAAGCGTTACTCGAACACTTCCCCGGAGTGATCGCCCGTTTCGACCGTCAACACCGTCACTGTTTTGGCAGCGCCTCTGTCAGACGTACCACCGGCGTACCGATCACGCGCCTTCTTGGCAAGACCAACCAAGATCTGGGGATGTCGGCAGACCTCGTCTCCCTGTGGGGCGCCGCACTGACGGAGGTATTCGCCACCGGCCAACCCACCCATATCATGTTTGACTTCCCCGCCGCCGCAGGAATCCAACACTGCGATGCCGATCTTGTGCCGGAGATCGGCCCTGATGGGGCAGTCACAACGGTTCTCGCTATCACCCGCGACGTCACTGATCGGGTACGCGCCAAGGAGGAACTACGGCACCACCAGGCACTCCTTCAGGGGCTGTTTGACCACGCACCAATGGTGATCCTCGTGAAGGATCGTGCGGGTCGGCACCTGATGGTGAATCGTCAATTAGAGGTCGCCCTCGCCCGCGAGTCCGCACAGATCCTCGGGAAGACGGCCCACGATCTGTTTCCGCGAGAGATCGCCACCATGATGGAGGCACATGACCGGCAGATATTCGCAACCGGCCAGCCGTTTACGGTGGAGGAGCAAATTCCTATTGATGGGACGCTGCATCCCCATCTCTCGGTGCTGTTCCCCATCGTCGATGCGCAGGGAACGACGAGCGCGCTCGGGTTGATCGCAACCGATATCACCGAGCGTAAACAGATGGAGGCGGTGCTCCGTGCGCAGGAGGCTAAACTGTCCAACGAGCGAGCCTTTTTTGAGGCGGTACTCGAACGCATCGACGAGGGTGTCGCGGTGAGCGACGCCCAGGGGCAGGTGCAATTTGCCAATCAGGCTCTAGAGCGGATGACCGGCTATCGTCGGGGTGGGCCGGTGCCCCCTGGACTGATCGCACTGCTTGCGGGGGAGGAAACGGACGCGCCAACGCATGCCACCGGGTCTACTTTCCCCGCCGGTCCCAGCGTGCAGAACGAACTGCGCGTGTTTGTTGACCCAGATGGGACACCGCACCAGATCCTCGTCTCACAACAATGGCATATTCGTGACGCGCAACCAATGTTGGTCAGCAGCGTGCGTGATGTGACGGTACAGCGAGCGGCAGAAGAAGAGCAGCGCCGCTTTGAGCAGAAGCTCCAGGAGGCCCAGCGGCTTGAGAGTCTGGGACGACTAGCCGGTGGAATCGCCCACGATTTCAATAATCTGCTGGCAGTCATCCTGGGAAATGCAGACCTCCTCCTCTCTGGCCTTCCCCCGAACGCGCCGGGACGCGATAGTCTGAGCCAAATCACGAGCGCCGCCCGACAGGGTGCTGATCTGGCTCGGCAGATGCAGACCTACGCCGGGCGCGGTCATCTCATCACGGATCGGATCGATCTGAATGAGGTCATTCAGAACGACCGGCTACTGCTCGAAGCGTCAATCCGCAAAGGTGTCCACCTGCACATCAATCTCGCCTCAGAGTTGCCTCCGCTTATAGCCGACCTCGGACAGATCCGGCAGGTCGTGATGAACCTCGTCACTAACGCCTCGGAAGCGATCAACGAAACCGGGGGGACGATCTCCATCACCACGGAACGCGCCGCACGTGGTGTCGATGATGATGTCGGTGCGGATTTGCCCGCCGGAGCCTATGTACAACTCACCGTGCGCGACACGGGAATGGGGATTGATCCCACCATTATGGAGTGGATCTTCGACCCCTTCTTCACCACGCGGTTCATTGGGCGGGGTCTCGGACTTGCCGTTGTGCGGAGTATTGTCCAGCGGCACCAAGGACGTGTGCATGTGACCAGCCATCCCGGCCAGGGGGCCATCTTTACGGTACTCTTACCGGCGCTGGTGGAACCTACCGTCATGCTGCCCGTAACTCCGCGATCACTGCGGCGTGGCAGCCTTGTACTCGTGGTCGATGACGAAGCAGGGGTTCAGCGGATGGCTGCGTCCATGCTCGAACGATTGGGATTCACCCCGATCATGGCCCAGGATGGGAAGACCGCCCTCACCGAGGTTCGGGCATGGGGCAGCGAACTGGCTGCGGTGTTACTCGATCTCTCTATGCCCGGCATACACGGTGACGAAGTGTTCAACGCTATTCAGAACGTAGCACCAGATCTCCCAATAGTCCTCATGAACGGCTATAATACGATTGATATAGCACGGCGGTTCACTGGTCGCAGGGCTGCGGGGTTTCTCCAGAAGCCATTCACTCTGATCTCGTTGCGCGCACGACTCTCCGCCCTAAACTTAACCAACCGCCTAGGGTAAGCAACCCACGTCACCACGTCACCGCGTCAGCCCTAAGCTTAACCAACCGCCTAGGGTAACAACGTGGGACACAACGGCCCTGGGGATCTCAGGGCATGTGCAAAGTCGTGTGGTCGCCGGGCAGCCCTCACCCCCCAGCCCCCTCTCCCTGA
>CAIRFY010000355.1 GCA_903877945.1 uncultured Oscillochloris sp.
GAGGTAAGCGACGCAATGGGTCATATGTCGCGCATCCTCGCCCCACTCGCCCCGCCTGCTGGAACAGAGGATGAGGACTGAAGATGAATGTACACGCCGATGTACACGCCTCCTTCCGCACACCCCGCGTTTGTGGCGCGGCGATGCGGCGCAGATTCAAACACAACTCTAATATGCCGTTAGGGCTACGTCAAAATCACCGGCGACACGTGGCCCTACGAGCGTATTACTACGGGCAGCAGCACCTGGGTGAGGGGCGTCGCGTTGGCGGGTGTACTCAGGCTGATCGCCCCGCTAACCGCGCCGGAGCGCACGACGGCTAGGGGCGCGGCGCTGATCTCGATGGTTGTCGTGGCGAGGATCGCGCCGCCAGGGCGGGTCAGGCTGAGCAGGTAGTGACCCGGCACGATGCCGGATCCGAAGCTCAAGGCCAGGGCCACGTCACCGCTGCCGCTGGCCACTGTTCCCACCGACACATCGTTCACCCGCAATTCCAGATCTGTATTAGGCGGGAGGTCGTGGGCCTGGAGCGGCATGGTGCTACCTGACCCGCCCCGGCGATAGCGCGGGGTCAGGCTGGGGAAGATCGCCAGACGCAAGAACTCGCTCGTATCACTGACGAATGTCGCCTGGAACTGGGCACCGGTGGCGGGGCCGGGCGGCGGGAGCGGGCACCCGGCGTAGCAACCCGCGTAGCGGCCGATCAGGCTGATGTGTGCGGGGTCGCTGATGTCAACGACCAACTGGCTTTTCATGTCATCGGGGAGGGAACCGGCGATGCCCCAGGCAATCCCGCTATTGATCCGGTGTGCGCCGGTGAGCATAGACGGTGCGCTGACACTGGCAACGGTCGTTGGCTGATCGGGGTTGCTCACCTCCATCGTGGCCAGGACTGAGCCGAACAGCGCAAGCTGATTGCCGTCCACACGAATGTCGGTGACGCTGCCAACCGCTAACGTCCCACGAGCAACGGGGTGGGCCGGGTCGCTCACATCAAAAATGCGCAGATCGCGGTCAACCGACAGGTAGGCCATGCTACCGCCAATACTGATCGCCGTCACAATCTCGTAGGGCACGCCAACCTGGATCTGGCCGAGCAGGGCCGGGGCGGCGGGGTTGCTCAGATCAACGATCTGGAGCATAAGCGAGTCAACAATGTAGACCCGGTTGCCGACCGATGTCACATGGGCGTCGAAGGAACCGCTCGTATAGGTTGGGGATCCGGAGCCTTTGAGCAGGTAGATTCCAACTGCCTGCGGGTGCGCGGGGTCGCGCACGTCAACGACCAGCAGGGCGTTACCGTTCACCATCAGGGCGTAGCCGCCAGAAAGTTGGATGTCGTGGGGTTGCACCAGCCCGCCGTCTGTAGGTCGAAACGCCGTCGGCCAGCCGTCCATCGCCCCAAGCAACGTCGGCCCCCCCGTGGCGCTGAGGTCGTAGCTGATCAGCCCGGACGGCCCGGCGCTGTAGGCCAGGCTGCCCGAGGTGACGCTGGCGACGGGGGCCAGGTAACTGCCGAGCGCCGCCGGTGTAGTCGGATTCGCCAGGCTCTCGGTGAACAGGCTGCCGGTTGTCGGTACCGGGGTTGTAGGTGGTGCCTGAACCAATGCGGGGGCATCGGGATTAGCCACGCTGATCACCCCGCCACCGCCGCTTGTGGCCAGGAATGTGTCGCCCGCACCGACCGCCAGACTGGTAGACGCGAGGTACGCAAACCCACCGCTCACCGCCAGGCTGAGAGATCCACCAACAATGTTGCTCATCCCGCCGCGCTTTATGGGGCTTGTGGGGATGCTCACATCAACGATCTGTAGCCCGTTGTAATCGGGGCCGCGAAAGCCGGGGCTGTAGGTCAGGATGTAGGCAAACCCATCACGCACGACCAACCCCTGTTGATCGCCGTTACAACCACAACTGCTTGTGCCAATGACCGTGCTATGGGCCGGGTCGTGGACATCAATGATCTGAAGCTCAGCACTCGTGGTGACGTAGAGCAATCCGTTGACAACGGCAATTCGCCCGTACCAGCCGGATGTGGTAGGACGTATGCTGCCGCGCAGGGCTGGCGCAGCCGGGCTACGGGCATCGAAGACGAGGATCGAATCCATGGCCATCAGATAGATCATGCCATCGGTGGCGGCGATCTTGCCCGTATCGGTGATCTGCCCCACCGGCAGCAGATCGCCCGCGTTGAGCAGGAGGGTCTGGGTGTTCTGGACGACCGCGATGGTTTGGCCGGGGCTGACCACCGCAACCTGACTGATTGGTCGTCCGAGCATGCGCCGGGCGACCAGGATCGGGTGCGCCGGGTCGGTGAGATCATAGCGGCTGATGCCGCCGCTGCTGTCAGCGACAAACGCCTGAGTCCCGTCGATGACGATCCCGCTGATCGCCGCCGTCGTCACACCGTAGCGATCAAGCGTGACCGTGCGGGCCGGGGGCGGATTGCGGTACTCGCCGATCTGGCGCGGCGGAGAGCCGCTGGCGTCCAAGATCGTGAGCAGATCCATTGCACACAGGTAGATGCGCCCCGCCGAAACCTGAACACTGTTCGTATACGAGCCAATATTCTGGATCGTCACAAGCTGCGGAGCGGTCGGCTGGCTCACATCAATCACGCTCAGGGCATACGAGCCTGCCACATAGACCCGCCCGGCGCTGGCCCAGAGCGCCCCGCCTTGTTGCAGGGCCAGCGATCCGACCAGGGTGGGGCTGGCCGGGTTCTGCACATCAACAACCTCTAGCTTAGGCCCGGTGACGAGGCGATAGGCGTACTGCACGGCGGGGGCGGACGGAGCCTGTGAGGTAATCGCGGCCCGCCAGATCAGCGCGTCCTGCCCGTCAGTCGCGTGGAGGTTGAAAGTCCCCGGTTGAACGCTGACCGTGCCCTGAAGCGTCGGCGTAGTCGGAGTGTGGACATCAATAATCGCCATCGTATCGCTAACGGCGTAGGGCATATAGGCCAGGCCGTTGACAACACTGAAAAACCCAGCAAGCCCGCTACCCGCATCAGCAAACGCGAGGGTGCCGACGCGCTGCGGGGCCGTGGGGTCGTGAACATCGATCACATCAAGGCAGTCGAGGCCCAGCACATAGGCGTAGCCACCAACCACATCAAGGGCGTAGCTCGTATTACAGATCGGAACACTGCCAACCCGCTGTGCGTCCTGTGGGTCAGCCACATCCACCAGATCCAGAATCTTATTGTTGATCACGTAGACAATCCCACCGACCACGCGCATCGCGGTGAAGGACACGACCTGATCAAGAGGCAGCGCACGGGCCAGGGGCGTCGTCGCAGGGGTGATCAGCAAGGCCAGAGCCAGCAGAATCGCAAGAGTCATCCGGCGCATACGACCTCCTAGAAGTGCTAAAACAAGGTGTCAGGTTTCAGCATGACAGTTCGTAGGAGGCGCTTCAGCGCCTGTGCGGCTGAAGCCGCTACTACGAACGTCGCAAATTGTAAAGCTGTTCTGAAACCATGTCTATGCCAAAAATCGCAACCATAATCGCATTTCTTTGCATCTACTTGTTTTATATTTCTTTCCATGGATTGATAACCGATATACCTGTATACTGGAAATCATACTCATTTCGGGTGATTAAGGTATATTGTCCGTGGAGCGCAATGGCGGCGATCAGTGAGTCAATTGCCGATAGCGACTTCCCCTCCATTTCTAATCGTCCCGTCAGTTCGCCCCAGACCAACATCACGTCGGTCGTAAGGGCAAGTATGTTCCCATGAAACCGCAGCAGTACATCGGTCTCAAGCCAGTCGGTGAGCATCTCCTTGCGCATTGATGCCGGAAGCTTTTCGATACCTTTGCGTATCTCACCAATAGTAATCACCGTCAGGTAGACCGTACGGGGATCGAGGTGGTCGATCCAGTCGATCACCTGTGCATTGGGTTGTTTTGCGATGAGTTCCGAAATGACATCGGTATCCAGAACATAATTCATATAGAGCAATCCTAGATTGTGCAGGACGGTTCCACCCGGTAACGCACGCGCCCGGTGGCTGAAGCCACGGGCTACGTGGTACAAAGCCCGCGAAGGCCGGCTTCGCAGACCAGAGCCAGAGGCTTCAGCCACCCGGTTTCACCAGTATAGGATTGCTATAGGGATATATCAGCGCGTAACGGACTCGCATCACGGGTAAGGCATGGTTCAAAATGGGTACATTCAGCTTGACAGTTCAGCGATGAGGCGATGAGGCGATGAGGCGATACGGAACGCCTCACCGCGTCATCGTTTCATCGCAAGACTGTAAAGCTGAATGTGCCCATTTTGAACCATGCCTAAGCGCTTCATCCACGACTTCGCTGAACTTATTCTTTGCTTCCTGGAGTTGCCATACCCGTGCCATAGATGTCTCCTGTCTAGTCTGTCCAGATTGTAACATGGAGAGATCTGCGTATCAATCGCGACTCTATGCTGCGCCAGGGCATGTGCAAAGTCACACTCCGGCCCTCACCCCCTGCCCCTCTCCCCGTGAGGGAGAGGGGAGATTTCGCAGCAGGATGCCTCCGACTCCCCCTCTCCCGTTCAGGGAGAGGGGGCTGGGGGGGTGAGGGCTGCCCGGCGATCACACGACTTTGCACATGCCCTGTATGCTGCGCAGAGACGGGGTGCGATAACTGCTTCTCAGGTGCAACTCCGGTGCGGGGGCAGGACGGTTGTACCGTTGGGCGTTCGTCTCGCACGGAGTATATTCTCTGCACCGCGCCTCTAAAAGCGGTATAATGCGCGGACGAAAGGGTTCTCAGGACAGGAGTATTGATGCGCCTGTCAGTGCTAATAACCCAAAAAGGATTAATCTTTGCAGATTATTTCATACTTAATATTGATATTGAATAAATATCAGCGTATTGCTAAGGCCACTCGTTATGTCAGAATCTCCGCGTGATCTGCCGCCGCTTGCGATAGTACGCCTGCGCCTGCCGCTCTGGCTCGTGGCACCGCTGCTGGTCTTCACTTTGCTGTTCGGTGCTGGTGGTGGAGTACTGGCCGGTTATTTTTTTAGCCGTCCAGCCAATTGCCCCGAGTCGCCCGAAGTCTGCCAGGAGTTTACGGCCTTCTGGGAGACGTGGAAAATTGCCCACGACAATTTTGTTGACCCGAAGGTGATCGATCCCCAGCAGATGACGAGCGGGGCGATCAACGGTATGCTCGATACCTTGGGCGATCAGGGCCACACCCGCTACCTTAGCCCTCGCGAGGCTACAGCGTGGGATGAGTCGCTGAGCGGTAGTTTCGAGGGCATCGGAGCCTACATCGATGTCCGCAACGGCCAGACGATGATCGTTAGTCCCATCGAGGGGTCGCCCGCAGAGCAGGCCGGGATCAAGCCGGGCGACCTGATCCTTTCGGTGGACGGCGTCTCGACCGAGGGTTGGGCTGTTGAGCAACTCTCGTCGAAGGTGCGCGGGCCAGCGGGCACCACGGTCGTACTGAACGTCCGTCACGTCGGTGCGGAAGCCTCGGTTGATGTGACGATTAAGCGGGCGAAGGTGGTGGTGCCGAGCGTGAGTTGGCGCATGCTGCCTGACCAAGTGGCTCTGGTGCGGCTTAGCTCGTTCGATCAGAACTCCGGCGACCAGATAAAGCGGGCGCTTCAGGAGGCGAAGGGCAAGGGCGCACGGGCGATCATCCTGGATCTGCGCAATAATCCCGGTGGGCTGCTCGGCGAGGCGGTGAACGTGGCCAGCCAGTTTTTGCCCGAGGGAACGACGGTTCTGTTAGAGGCGAACCGCGCTGGAGAGCGCCAGCCCACCAAGACGAAGTCGGGCGGTGAGGCGCTCACGATGCCTTTGGTGGTGTTGGTAAACCATAACTCGGCTAGTTCGTCGGAAATCCTCTCTGGGGCGCTCCAGGATGCGAGCCGGGCCACCTTGGTCGGTACATCAACCTACGGCACGGGTACGGTACTCACGCCCTACCATATCGCCGGGGGCGGGCGGCTGCTGCTAGGTACCCAGCAGTGGCTCACCCCTGCCGGTCGGCTGATCCGTGGCCAGGGCATCACTCCTGACGAGAAGATTGATCTGCCGATCAATATCGAACCGCTCTCGCCGGCAGAGGCGGGGACGCTCAACGCCGCCCAGCTACGCAGCAGCACTGATGTCCAGCTTGTCCGCGCCCTGGAACTGGCATCGAAGGCGGCCAGCCGGTAGTGTGTTTATACGGAAAGGGTTCGGGGAGGGACAAGCCCTCCCCGAACCCTTTCTGTGTTTCCTGGGATAAACTACTAGGGCTGTGTTGGATCGACCGGTGCCTCCGGCACTTCCGGTAGGCTGGCAGCATGACTGTTCGCCTTCCGAAATGTCTTCAGTGCAGTGCGCAGGGTCTTCACTGCGCCCTCCATTGTCGTGTGTACCTGCACCATCGTCTCGCGGGCCGTCTTCACCGTTGCGCTGGCCGCGACGGCGTCCGTCACCTTGCCCTGGGCATCGAATCCGGTGTGGTTGACCAGGGCGCTGCTGGCGGTCTGCCAGTCGGCCCGCGCCGAGGTGAGCTGCTGGCGGAAGGTCGCGAGAGCCTGCTCAATCGCCGTCGTGTCTTTGCCCTTCGCCTGCGCTTTCGTGATAACGGCGGCGACCCTGTCGGCAAAGGTGCCCATCCTGGTCAGGCGCTGATCCTGGAGCAGCAGGCTCTTCTTGGCCCGCGCATACTCACGTACCAGCACTTTACTCCCGTTGTCCTTCGGGGCGGCTAAGGCGCTGCTCCAGCCAATGCTCAGCGAAAATATCGCAACTAGCAGCGCGAGTGGCCAACGTGTCCAGCGAATGCTCTGTATCATGGTTGTCTTCCTCCTGGTGAGAGGGGGCGTTGCGACCCCAGGCTGTATGTGTGCATCCAGCATGCGGCAGAATTGTGAAGAAATAATGAAGATGAGACGAACAGAACCAAAAACAGGACCGGAGTACTGTTCATCGAATTAGCCTCAGGAAACCCGTCCGTTTACGGGCGGGAGGAATGAGGCTTGTACGGCCTCACCCTGGCGGTAGACGCTCCCCTACGCCGCGTGAAGCGGCGCAGGGCTGTGA
>CAIRFY010000356.1 GCA_903877945.1 uncultured Oscillochloris sp.
CCGGCTCCATGTGCAACGCCCGCCTTGCGGGCTGTCCGAGCCCGCGCACGCGGGCGTCGTACCCGTAGCCGGGGGCTTCAGCCCCACGGCGGCGGCTGCCATATCGCCCCGCCACCTGCCGCGCAGATGTGCTATACTCCAGTCATCGGCATTCGTGTGCGCAGACGAGGGCGTAGCATGGCCTCACGGGGCGGGAATAAGGCGGGCGGGGGGCGGCGACCGAGCGGCAAGGGGCGAACACCGGCACGCAAATCGGCGCGCAAGGAACCGACCTTCCAGTTCGAACTGCGCCCCGAACATCAGCGTGAGCTATTCGCCCTGGCCCTGATCACGGTTGCCTTGGTGACGCTGGTCTTCTTCTTCACCGGGGTGGCCGGTGGGGTGGGCGGGGTTTACCTGGAACTGGTGCGACGCGCCTTCGGCAGCGGTGCCCTGGTGGTGCCGGTCACGCTAGGGTTGCTTGGCGTGGCTATTCTCATCCAAGAGCGCATGCAGGACGCACGGCTGACGGGGTCGAACACCCTGGGGACGCTGCTGGTGCTGGTGGCAATCCTTGGCCTGCTCGAATTCCCCTTCCACGAGATCAACATATCCGACCGACGCGACGAGGGTGGCGGCATGATCGGCTCCTGGGTGGTCGAGGGGCTGGATCGCGGTATTGGCCGACCCGCAGCAGTGCTGGTGGTGATTATGTTTGGCCTGGCCGGGATCATGCTGACCTTTAATATTACCCTGCGCGAGCTGATTATTGGGACGAGCGTGCGGGTCGTGCGCTTTTGGGCGCTGCTGTGGAGTGTGCCGCAGCGCCCGGCCCTGCCCCGCCGCGCAGCCAGAACCGACTCCGACCTACCCTTCCATCCGCCGCCCCTCGGTGCCGATGACGAAGAACTGACGCAAACCCCGATTGCGGCCCGTCCGACGAAGGCCAGCCTCTTTCATCGCCCTGGTGGTGATTCTGCGCCCGCAGCCAAGGGCGCGGCGAAGCCGCCACCGGCCTTGCCCGCAGCCGCAGGTAAAGGCGTGGCGTCTCCAACTTTGGGCGGATCGAAGGCTGCCGATCCGCCTGCCGCACTGATCCCAGCCCGCCCGGTTTCCACCCCCGCGTCGATTGACGCAACGGTGCAGGAGACGCTGGATGGCTTTGATGTGCCAGCGGTACAGCGGGCATGGCCCTTGCCGGTGCTTGACTTCCTCGACTCCTACAGCGGCGAGGTGGGCATCAGTGACGAGGACATCCGCGCCCGCTCGCGGCTGATCGAGGAGACCCTGGCCAGCTTTAAGGTTGAGGCCCAGGTGGTGAATGTGAACCCCGGCCCGGCGGTGACGCAGTTTGAGTTACAGCCCGCCGTGGGCGTGAAGGTGAGCAAGATCATTGCGCTGGAAAAGGATCTGGCCCTGGCGATGGCCGCGCCCTCGATCCGGATTGAGGCACCTATCCCCGGCAAGGCCGCCGTGGGCATCGAGATTCCCAACTCGTCCATCGCGATGGTGGGCATGCGTGAGGTGATTGACAGCGAGGAGTTTGAGGCGAACCGGGGCAAGCTCAAGCTGCCCCTGGGCAAAGATGTGAGCGGAACGCCGATCATCGCCGACATGACCAAGATGCCGCACCTGCTGGTGGCTGGCTCGACCGGGTCGGGTAAGTCGGTGGCGATCAACGTCTTCCTCTGCGGTCTGCTGCTCAAGCATAGCCCCGACGAGCTGAAGCTCATCTTGGTGGACCCGAAGATGGTCGAGATGATCGTCTACAACCGGGTGCCGCACCTGCTCTCGCCGGTGGTGACGGAGCTGGAGCGGGTGGTGCCGACGCTGAAGTGGGCCACGCGGGAGATGGAGCGACGCTATAAGATCTTTGCCCGCCACGGCTGCCGCAACCTGGAGAGCTACAAGCAACTCGCACGCAAGCGCGCCGACCTGGAGCCGATGCCCTATATCCTGATTATCATCGACGAACTGGCTGACCTGATGATGATGGCCCCCGACGAGACGGAAACCTACATCTGTCGGCTGGCCCAGATGGCCCGTGCCACTGGCATCCACCTGATCATCGCTACGCAGCGGCCCTCGGTGGACGTGATCACTGGCCTGATTAAAGCCAACTTCCCCTCGCGGATCGCCTTTGCTGTCACCTCGCAGGTGGATAGCCGGGTGATCCTGGATGGCCCCGGTGCCGACCAGTTGCTTGGGCGCGGCGACATGCTCTACATGGCTGCCGACTCGGCCAAGCTCGTGCGGATCCAGGGTACCTATGTATCCGACCGTGAGGTTGAGAAGATTGTGGATTTCTGGCGTAAGGCGGTGCCGCCGGAGACGGAGGCCGAGGTTAAGGCCAAGCGGGGCGGTTCGTTGGGCGTGAATGGGCCACCCTTCAGCGGTGCCCTGCCGGGGCCACGGCCAGCGGAGCCAGGGGCCGGGAGCCGGAAGCCGGAGTCAGGGCAGCGGGAGCCAGACGCCGAACCACGGCCCGCCGATCCCACCGAGGCATACCGGGCACCGGCGGAGTTCCTGAGCGAGGACGAGCAGGACGAGTTGCTGCCGCAGGCGAAGGCTCTGGTAGAGCAGCACGAGCGCGCCTCGGCCTCGCTGCTCCAGCGCCGATTGCGCATTGGCTACAGCAAGGCCGCCCAACTGATTGAACTCCTTGAGCAGCAAGGCGTGATTGGCCCGGCTGAGGGCGGGCGCTCACGCGAGGTGATCAAAAAGTAGGGGCGGAAGCCACTACCTTTCACATAACGAATCTCCCGTCGAACAGCCCTCACCCCCCAGCCCCCTCTCCCTGAACGGGAGAGGGGGAGTCGGATGCGTCCTGCTGCGGAATCTCCCCTCTCCCCGTGAGGGCATATCTTTACCCACATCTCTGCGACTATCGAGGGATTCACCCATCGGAGGGGCGCAGAGCGGGCGACTGACGTCGCGTCACGGGAGCCTACGGCTGGCCGCCCGCCTGCGCGGGCGGTTCCGGCGTCGGCGAAGGCCGAC
>CAIRFY010000357.1 GCA_903877945.1 uncultured Oscillochloris sp.
ACATTGTTCGCAATCAAAAATCCACAATCAAAAATCAAAAATCAGACATGCGCCCGTTTGATTTTTGATTGCGGATTATCACGACATTGTTCGCAATCAAAAATCCACAATCAAAAATCAAAAATCAGACATGCGCCCGTGCAATGATCACGCTAATATTATCCTTCCCGCCGCGCTGGTTTGCCAGGGCGATCAGCCGATCACAGACGCGAACCTCGCTGGCCTCGTCGATCACGATCTGCGCCAGTTCCGCGTCCTCCACGTGATTGTCGAGCCCGTCTGAGCAAAGCAGGAACACATCGCCGGGAGCCAGAGACTGGCTCAGCGTGTCCACATCCACCGTCGGGTCGGTGCCGAGCGAGCGATAGATCATATTGCGCTGCGGGTGAATACGGGCCTGCGCAGGGGTCAGTTGGCCAATATCGACCAAGCGGGCCACCAAGCTGTGGTCAGCGGTGAGCTGCACCCACGTCCCGCCATCGCCGACGCCAGCGGGGTTGATCAGGTAGGCCCGGCTATCACCGACATGGGCGATATGAGCGCGTCGACCGGCCACCAGGGCCATTGTCAGCGTAGTGCCCATACCCCGTGCGCCGAGCGTCACCCGCGAGCGCTCGTAGATCCGCCCGTTGGCCAGCAGCGCCACCCGGCGTAGCAGGTCGTGCCATGCCTCGTCGGCCACCGGCACCCCGGCGCTCAACGCATCCCGCAGCGCGGCCTTCACGATATCGGCGGCCATCTGCGAGGCCACCTCGCCGGACTCGTGCCCGCCCATCCCGTCGGCTACCAGTAGCAGGGTGCCGATCTTGCCGTCAGAAGTGGCGAATTCACCGCTGTAACAGGTATCCTCGTTCACCTTACGCACCATACCGACATGGGTGCGTGCGGCCACTGACAAGCTCAGAACAGGTGGTGGCTGCGGCATTGTCTGCGAACCGGGGCGCATAGGCGAGCCGCAGGCCACACAGTAGCGTGCGCCGCTGCGGTTGCCCCGCCCGCAGATTGGGCACGCCAGGGGTGCCACCCTGGTCGAGGGCAGCCGCGAGGTGATCCGCACCGTCTCGCGGCCGGCTATCATCTGCTGAGCCAGGCTATCGAGGATGCGCGATAGCTCCTTGATCGCGGCGGCGGCCTGCTCACGGGCCACACCCTCGGACTGATCAAGACGCTGACGCCAGTAGAACACGCCCGACTCAACCACTGCCAGCAGCTCACGCAGGCTCAGGCTGTCCGCCGAAATACGCAGGTGCCGACTTCCAGGCAGCATCACCTCATCGGAGACACCATCGTCGGGGGTAGGGGTACCGCAGCGCGGGCAGAACCGCATCCCGGTCGCCAAGGACGCACCGCAGTCCGTGCATGTCTGAGAGTCCGGTGTGGTCAACAGCGCCTCCGCACTCAATACATCACGCTGGCAGTTAGACGACAGACCGCACTACGAGGAAGCACTTCTGATTGCAATCTGAGAGAACCTGTGCTATCAAAAGGAGGTATCGACCGGGGTCAGCCAAATTATAGCATAGGAGCCGCGTAGCGTGTCGTCACCCGCATCCTCCCGTTGCATCCATTGTCAGGCACCGCTGAGCCGCCCCGACGCTCGTTTCTGCACCGCCTGCGGCAAGGCTCAGCCGACCCCAGCCACCACCGCCGTGCCGGTCGGCGTACCCCCTTCAACCATTGGCCTTGGTGCCATGCTTCAGATCCAGGAGGACGGTCAGTCCCGCGATGTGCCCCTGTCCACAACCCTCGTCACCCTTGGGCGGGCCACAGATAATACGATGATCCTTGCCTCGCGCTTCGTCAGTGGGCACCACGCCCGCATCGAGCCGACGGGTTCCGGCCACCGGATTGTCGATGTTGGCTCGACCAACGGCATTCTTTACGAGGGCCAGCGCGTGCCCGGCCACGATATGTGCGATGGCGACGTGCTGCGGATCGGCGACCCGGCCACCGGCAGTTTCGTCACGCTCACCTACCGCAACGGGAGCGTCGTGCGTGCGCCTCTGGACAGCAAGGTGGCCCAGAGTTACACCCTCAACCCAAACGACCCGCAGATCACCATCGGTCGTGTTGGCTGCGATGTGCTGCTGGCGAACCCCCAGGTTTCGCGCTTCCATGCTCAGATCGACCGCGCCACCGGCGGGGCGGCTATCCTGCGCGATGCCGGTAGTAGCAATGGTACGTTTGTGAACGGCCAGCGCCTGAGCGGCCCCCACACGCTGCACCCGAGCGATGTCATCCAGATCGGGGCGTTCAAACTGATCTACAACGTCACCAGCCTGGATCAGTATGACCAGCAAGGTGCCTTACGCATCGACGCCCGTGGTCTGTCTCGCACCGTCGCCCGTGGCGGTCAGCAGCGGATGATTCTCAACGATGTCTCGCTCAGCATCGCCCCACGCGAGTTTGTGGCCCTCGTCGGCGGCAGCGGTACGGGCAAAAGTACCCTGATGAAAGCCCTCTGCGGCTACGTCCCTGCCACCTCCGGTCAGGTGCTGGTCAACGGCGATGACTTCTACCGCAACTTCGACGCCTACCGCACGGTGCTTGGCTATGTCCCCCAAGATGACATCCTTCACCGCACGCTGCCCGTCGGTCGTGCCTTGGGCTACGCGGCACGCCTGCGCCTGCCCACCGACACCGCCGAGAGCGAGATCAATAGCCGCATTACCCGCGTCCTCGATGATGTCGAGATGGCCCCCCATCGCGACAAGTTGGTCGAAAACCTCTCTGGCGGCCAGCGCAAGCGGGTCAGCATCGGGGCTGAGTTGCTGGCTGACCCAAGCCTCTTCTTCCTCGATGAGCCCACCAGCGGACTCGACCCCGGCCTTGAGAAGAAGATGATGTACACCCTGCGCCGCCTCGCCGATAGTGGACGCACGGTGATTTTGGTCACCCACGCCACCGCCAACATTACCCAGTGCGACCACGTGATCTTCATGGCGACCGGGCGTATGGTCTATTTCGGGCCACCGACCGAAGCCCTCGCCTTCTTCAACGTCACCGGCGGCGATTTCGCGGACATCTACACCAAGCTAGAGGGCCAGGCCGACCCACAAAGCCCGATTGTCCAGCGCGATCTCCAGGGCGAGTATGGCGCGTGGGCAACGGCGAACCCTGGCGCAACGACTCCGCCAAGCCTCGGCGAGCTCTGGGAGATGAAATTTCGCGCCTCGGCATCCTACCACCGCTATGTCGTAGGCCGACTGGGCCAGACTCCGCAGACTCCGCAGACTCCGCATCCCGTCGTGGCCCCGCAGCGCCGGAACAAAGTCTCGCCCCTGCGCCAGTTTGGCATCCTCACTCGTCGCTACTTCGACCTGACCCTGCAAGATCGCCGCAACCTGCTCATCCTGCTATTTCAGGCTCCCATCGTCGCCCTGCTACTGCTACTCGTGGCCCGCAGCGACGCCCTCACCGGTACGCAGGTCGCCGACCTGATTCAGCGCAGCGAGGCCAAAAAGGTACTGTTTATGCTGGCCACAGTCAGCGTCTGGTTCGGGATCATCAACGCTGCCCGTGAGATTACCAAAGAACTGCCGATCTTTCAGCGCGAGCGCCTGGTGAACCTGCGCATCGGGCCGTACCTGCTCTCGAAGGTGGTCGTCCTCAGCGTCCTGATCATCGCCCAGACCCTGGTGCTGCTCGGAATCGTCGCCCTCAAAGTCAGATTCCCTACCGACACCGGCGTACTCCTGCCGCCCCTGGTCGAAACCTTCATCACCCTGCTGCTCACCGCCCTTACCGGCATGGCCCTCGGCCTCGTGATCAGTGCTGCCTCCGACAGCGGTGACCGGGCGATCAGCATCGTACCCCTGGCGCTCATCCCGCAGATCCTCTTTGCTGGCCTGATCTTTAAGATCGAAGGACTGGCAACACCCCTCTCCTGGCTCACGATCAGCCGCTGGTCGATGGACGCGCTCGGCATCAGCGCCGATCTGAATAGCCTGTGCAATCTGCCCAATACCAACGGCGCTGGCAGTATTCCGGCTGGCTGCGCACCCGGCTTTCTAGATGCCGAGGTGAGCTTCACCCATAGCCCCGATGTCCTTCTTGGGCGCTGGGGCGCGATGCTGCTCTACACCCTGATCTGCCTCGGGATCACGGCGTGGCTCCTGCATCGCCGCGACCGCCAAATTTGATTATATTTCCAAGACGCCCCCATTTCCCCTGTGCATGATATACGCACTTCAAGCGGCTTCATGCCGTCTTGATGCTTCGTAACATAGTTTCTTACCCCTGTGCATGGCCTTGACAGGGGTTATTTTTGTGGCGTATAATACAAATTGGGTGATCACGTTATCAACCATTGTAGCCCAGATCATACCTATTGACAGCACATTATTTCGTCCAGCAAAGGCAGTAAACATATGTCACTCGGACAAAAAATCGGCCGCCTCCGGCAGGAGCGCGGCCTCACGCTACAAGAAGTATCCGATGGCTCTGGACTGACGCCGTCATTCCTCAGCCGCCTTGAGCGCGATAAAGTCAATATTTCAGTGGCGAATCTGCGCAAACTCGCACAGTTCTTCAGTGTACAGATGACCCACTTTTTCGAGGGCGAGGACAACCAGCATGCGGGGCAGGTTCTCACCCCCGCCAACCGCGTGCGCCTGAGCCTCGACGATGCGCCCGTACAGGTCTACACGCTGCTTCCGCCAAACAGCGAGATCGATGCCCGCATGATCGAGGCTCGTCCCGGCGGAGGTCAGCAGGGCTTCTCTGGGCGCGGCAGCCAGATGATCCTGGTCATCCAGGGCCAGTTGCACTACGCCCTTGGCGACGAGGAGTACACGCTCAATACGGGCGACACCCTGTTTTACCACGACGATATGGCCCATAGTTGGGTGAATACCGGCGATGCTCCGGCTACCGTGCTGACGGTGAGCGTCATCGTCGGACGCGAGGATCGCTAACCTCGCTATGATGACACTCGTATCCCGCATAACACCACGTCGGGCCGCACGCTGGGTACTGGTACTCGGCGCGATCTACGGGGTCGGCTGGCTGCTCTGGGCAGCCAGCAGTGCCCTCACGCCCTTCATTATCGGGATTGTCCTCGCGTATCTGCTGTTGCCCCTGGTGAACCGGATCAACGCACAGCAGCCGCGCTGGATCGCCATTCTGCTCGTCTATCTGGGCAGCTTCGCCATCCTGTTCGGCTTCTTCGCCTATCTTGTCCCGCCACTGATCGACCAGATCAACCAACTCCTCGGTGCCATCCCCAACATCGCACAGATCCAGCAGTGGTCATCCTTGGTGATGGAGAAGTACCAGCAGATGCTCACCACACTGCCGACCGGCGTGCGTAGCACGGTGGAGCAGAGCGTCTCTAGTATCGTTAATAACGGCCTGAACACCCTACGCGCCAACTTCGTCAGCTACCTCCAGGGGATCGGCGTCTTCCTGCTCGACAGCATCCTCTCGGTGGTCAACACCGTCACGTTCCTCATGGGCTTCTTCCTCATCCCGTTCTGGCTCTTCTATGTGCTGATGGATCAGCACGCCGGGGCTGAGGCGCTCAACCGGATACTGCCCACCTGGCTACGCGACGACTTCTGGGCGCTGGTGGCGATCATCGATCACGATGCGAGCAGCTATGTGCGCGGCCAGATCATCCTCGGACTTGCCGTAGGCACGGCCGCCGGGGTCGGCCTGATCATCCTAGAGCTGTTCGGCATGCGAATAAACTACATCCTGCTGCTCGCTGTGATCGCCGCTATCACCGAACTCATTCCGGTGATCGGGCCAATTATCGGCGCAGTGCCGGCTGTGATCCTCGGCTTTATTGACTCGCCCACCACCGGCATCGCGGTTCTCATCCTCTACATCGCCATCCAGCAGCTTGAAAATAACTTCCTCGTGCCCCGGATCGTGGGCGATAGCGTCGGTCTGCACCCGTCGATCCTGATGGTGCTACTCGTGGTCTGCTCGCAGGTCTTTGGACTGGCCGGGGCGATCCTCTCGGCACCTACGGGCGCTATCGCCCGCGATGTGTTCAGCTACCTCTACGGACGCCTCTGCGAGCCGCCCCAGCCCGCCGGGTTGCTCCCCGAGCGCGTCCGCGCTAAGCCGGTGCCTTCGCCAAAAAGGGCTGCTCGCAGAAACGCTAAGCGTCCTGTCGGCTGATTCTAAAAAGGTAGGATGGAGGGTTTATCCTCCATCCTACCTTTTTAGAATCAGTTGCGTGCTGCGGCCCTATGTCGTCCGGCTGAACCCATGCTGACCGATACTCCGCCAGAACCGACTGAGTCGGCGGTGGCGGCGGCGGCGTGGCGTGTAGAACGGGTCGGTCTGAGAGAGGCTCCGCCGCACCCGCAGGCTACGCCCGGTGAACAGCCCGCCCAGAAAGGCGGTCATATCGGTGAGCGAGGCGATCTTATCCGCCACCACCAGCACCCAGCCCTCGCGGGTGGTTGGCCGTGGCCCGAGCGGGTACATGTGGCTGATGATCGCCCGAGAAACCTCGGCGGGCTCGCCCAGAGACGCCGCAATCTCGGCGGCAATCGCGCCGTGGTTGGCCAATGTGCCCAGTCGTGAGTCGAGATCATGGAGGATGGCGGCCCGCGCACAGGTGCGGCGGTCGGCCCGGAACAGGCGGGCGATCCGATACGAGTAGCGCACAACCCGCATCATGTGATCATGCTTGGGGATGCTGTGATGCATGTGGTGGCGCGTCTCCACAACACGTGGGTGAGAGAGCAGATCCGCGATGACGGTCTGGTACTGGTACATCCCGTTCTCCTCGGCCTGTGTTCCTAACTAATGATCATGCGTTATTGCACCGCCATTGGTTGTATCCCCATTGTACCACTGCCCTGTATCACGGAGCCTCCCCGGCTGGCGACTGACGTCGCGCCGGGGGGCGCGCTGCGCCGGGCGTCGGCCTCCGCCGACGCAGGATCTGGAGAGCATAAGTAACGCTGTCACCCTGAGCGAAGCGAAGCGTCCCGACCGGGATTTTTCACGTCGCTCAGAATGACAGGACGCCTCACGTGACGGCTTATTTCTTTGCAATTACTGTGCAAATGTGTTGCAAATGTGGTATGCTACAGAGACAATTGCATCACACGCACCCCACATAAGGATGCCACCATGTCAACAGCCCTGTCTGATACAACCCATGAGCAGCATTACAGCGTGAGCGAACACTCGCTCGCAGGTGATTTTGGCCAGACGCGCTACTGGGTCTCGCAACCACAGCACGGGCTGCCGGTCGTCTTCATCCACGGCTATGCCGCGATGATCGATCATTGGCAGCGGATCATCCGCCCGGTCGCACGCGAACACACCTTCTACGGGCTCGACCTCTACGGCTTCGGTTACTCGGCCCGCCCGTCGGGCACGCCGACGCGGGAGCGCTGGGCGAAGCAGGTAGCGGATTTCATCCGTGAGGTGGTCGGCAGGCCGGCGGTGGTCGTCGGCCACTCGATGGGCGGAGTGGTTGCCATCGAGGTAGCGCGGCGTTACCCCGAACTGACCCGTGGCCTCGCCCTGGTGAATAGTTCGGGCATGCAGGTGGCGGAGCGCCCGCCCAGCCAGTTCGACCTGATGATGCTCGCGGCGCTGGGTACGCCGCTGATTGGCGAGACGGTTGCCAGCCTTTTCACCAACCCGTTGAGCATCGACTGGAGCGTGCGCCAGGGGCTGCTCTCGGCCTACCACCGCAAGGAGCAGGTCACCAATGAACTGGTCGAGTCCTTTATCGCCCCGCTGCGCACGTACGGGCCATTCTCGTACCTCGCGGTCAGCCGGAACTTTCAGGGGCTCGTCATCGACGCCCAGGTCGGCGAGATCACGGCCCCCGCGCTGCTGATCTGGGGCGCGGAGGATCGTTCGATCCCGCTGTCGGACGCCGAGGCGATCAAGCGGCGTGCGCTGCCGCACGCCGAACTGGTCATCCTGCCGGGTTCCGGCCACTGCCCCTTCGACGAGACCCCCGATCTCTTTTGCGATGCGCTGCTGCCCTGGCTGGGTAAATTGTAGATTGCAGATTGTAATCTACAATCTGCAATCTTAGGCATATTTCAGAATCGGTCATTCCAGCTTGCAGTGGTACTCCTGACCGCCTGGAAGGCGGCGCTACAGTCACTGCACACTGTCAAGCCGGTTTGAAACATGCCTTAGGGATGGTTCAATCCAGCTTGACAGTTCAGCGATGAAACGATGACGCGGTGAGGCGTTCCGTATCGCCTCATCGCCTCATCGCCTCATCGCCTCATCGCAAGACTGTAAAGCTGAATGTACCCATTTTGAAACATGCCTTAGCTAGAATGATTGCAGAGTGCAGATTTGGCGCTGCAATCCACAATCCACAATCATATGTCTGCACAACTATGCCCCAACTGCGGCGCGCCCATCCAGGAGTTGAGTCGTCTCTGTCCCGACTGCGGAGCCCAGAACGCTGACCATCCGGCCCTAGATGTAGTGCCGACCGGCGTGGATCAGCCCACGCCACCAACGAGTAGCCGGTGCCTGCTGCTGGGAATCCTCAGCGTCGTCGGCTGTCTCGGTGCGCTGATACTTGTGGCCTGCGCCGGGATGCTGTTCTTCACTCTACACAGCAGCCTCGTGTCCGCGCCCCACCGGCCCACGCCTCTCGCGGTGATCACCGTTGTGCCTCCGACCGACATACCCGTCCCGGATCCCAAGACAACGGATGGCGTGCTGGTTTACGACGACTTTTCGCGTCCCCGGCACAGCACACTTACCGAAGAGGATGGCGACTTCTCACGGTCGGCTTTTGAGAATGGGAGCTACATCATCGAGGTGAAGAAAGTTGACACCCTGGCCTGGGCGCTCACCAATCGTTCCTACAACGATGTCGCCGTCGAGGTTGAGACCAACGTTGCCGCTGGCTCCGCCGCTGTTGCAGCCGGGGTGATCTTTCATTACCAAGATAGCCAGAACTTCTGCCTCTTCAGCGTCTCCAGCGACGGCTACTACGCCCTGGATGTGCTGAAGGACGACACCTGGCAAAGTCTGATCGACTGGACTCAGTCGGACACGATCAATGCGAGGCACAATACCCTGCGTGTCGAGATGAAGGGCAGCCGGATCACCCTGAAGATAAACGGCCATCTGCTGGAGGCCACGCAGACCAACGCACGTGTGGGGGGCGACGCGGGCCTGGCGGTGAGCAGCTTTGACGGCAGCAAGGTGTCGATCCACTTCGATAACCTGCTGATCATGAGGAACCCCTGATGCTCGCTGAGCGACTCTCTGCCTACCTACGCTACCTCACCGGCCTGGCCCTTCAACCTGCCAACCGCTGGGACGGCTTCGACCTGAGCGCGTCCGATGCCCGTTCCAGTTCGCTGCGTAGCCAGATCACCTTTGTCGGCTGTGCCCTGGCGACCCTAGCATGTCATCCCTCGGCTGGCCACGAGGAGTCCGCCCTGGCCCTCAACGCGCTGGACGCGCTGATCGACCGCATGATCCAGCGCCGGGTCTGGGCCACCTGGGCCACCGAGACGGAGCGGGCCAGCCGTAAACCTGACCCGGTGGACGCCGGTTATGGGACGTATAGCGGCGCGCTGGGCATGCTCTTCGGGCTTCAGGCCGCCCTCGGCGGGCAGGTGCGCTACGTTGATGACCCCTTTATCCTGCGCTGGTCGACCGATGTGCGAGCCAGTTACACCGCCGGTGAGCTGATCGAGGCGCTCTGGCGGCACGTGCGAGCCTCGCCTGACGGGGCTATCTTCTGCGAGGGCGAGACGACCAGCGCCAGCGCGATGGCGGCGGTACTCTGGGCGCTCCGCCTCCACGACCGGGCGCTCGGCAGCGATTACGGGGCGGCGGGCGCGACGTGGATGACCACTCTGACCGAGCGGATGACCATACGCGGGCCACGGCTGCCGGGCCGGGGTGTGTTTGCCGGATCCTACAACCTGCGCAGTCGTCGGGCGAGCTTTGCGGGGGACAGCATGGAGGACGCATGGGCGCTGGCGCTGATCGCGCCGCTGGATCGCGATCTGGCGGCGCGGCTGGCCGAGCGACACTGGTCAACCCTGCCGAAGATCTGTGCGCGTGGCGAGGCGCTGACCGTGGCCTTCAGCTACCTGCTGGCCGTAGAACTGGGCGACACCGTCCAGGCTGCGCAGTTACAATCCTACGCTGAACAACGGCTGGGGCCGGTAGAAGATGCGGCGGCGGGACGGCGCTACGCGGGCGCACCGGCTGCCCCCTGGGTTACGGCGCTGTACGTCATCGGCGAAGCCGGGGGCATGGCGCATCTGCTGACGCTCAGGCCGCCGCCTGTACCCCCGGCGGAGGAGGCGACGGGCGATGAGGCGAGGAGGCGATGAGGCGAGGAGGCGACGGGCGACGAGGCGACGGGCGAGGAGGCGAGGAGGCGACGAGGCGAGGAGGCGAGGAGGTGAGGAGGCGAGGAGGCGAGGAGGCGAGGAGGCGACGGGCGAGGAGGCGAGGAGGCGCTCGTATCGCCTCCTCGCCTCATCGTCTCATCGTCTCATCGTCTCATCGTCGAACCCCGCTGCCACCACCAAGGAACGTCAGGAAGATCAGCTTGTCCTCAGGAGATCGAGTCGGCGGACACCCCGGCGGCTGGTAAGGGGCGAGCGACACGCCTCGGCGTCAGCACACTGCTCAGCGCACGGTCGATCAAGAGGAACAGCAGGCTCCCGCCGCTGACCCAGTAGATTGCCTGCGCCCAGATCGTACCGCTATCACTCCCGCTCAGTACCCCGTGGCAGAGAACCAGCCCAAAAATGATGAAGCTGAGGATGTGGATAATCCGCCAGACTGACCGCCCGATGATGGAACGGACGAAGAAACTGAGTCCAACAATCCCCATCAGATAGAGACTGACCTGGCCCAACCCGACCCAGAGGGTCGTGGTGCCTGGGATCGCGAAGGGGACGAGAATCTGAGCAAGGGTGTAGTTGCTGTAGCGGTCGCCGAGCAGAATCAGGGCGTGAAACAGGCCAAAGGCGAGTCCCAGGATACTGGCATGCTCGTGCAGGGCGAAAGCGGCGGGGCCACCCGGCCAGAGTCGGGCCATCTTGTTGGTCATCATCAACCCGAGGGTCATGGAGAGCCAGAGCAGGCCGTAAGCGACAAAGGCGGTAGAACGCGCAAGATACCAGTAGGCTTTGGGTTCGGGGCCGAGCAGCGAGGCGCTCATGCCAGTCATCAGCCCGCTTGGAAGGGCAAAGGTAACCAGGACGGCCCCGAGAACCGCAACAAGGAACAGCAGCCCAAAGATCTCAATGGGCGAAGCGAGTGCCTGCGCGGGATCGGCGGATACCGCAACGGCGGCACCCGATGTGCGCCGGACGGCAGCCGCTTCTCCACGGCTATCGGCAGCAGCGCCCGCACCGGCGGACGCTGTGGAGGTGACGTTCACCTGTTTCTGGACGTTCGCAGCCCGGATGGCGGCGAGGCGCGTAGCTTTGTCAAGCGTCGGCGCGGATTTTGTGTCTGACATTGTATGCCGCTCCTTTCCACGTACTCGGACGTACGCAGTAGAAATTTCTGGCCTCATCGCCGAACGGTAAAGCAGATCTGAACCGTGCCTTAGCGCGATGAGCGGGTTGCGGCCACCGGAACTTGAGCAGGCGTCACCACCCGTATGCTGGACGCGGGCGCGGGGGCCGTCACCACCGGTAGGCTCGCTGCAGTTGGCGCGACCACAACCTGCAAGCTCGGTGCGGACGAGGCCGGGCTGGAAAGCGTCACTGGGGCGCTGCTCTCCACGGGCGGCGCGATTGTCTGCACGATGGGCGCAGTCGTCGTGAGGCTAGAGGTTGCCACGGCGGCATTCGGGCGAGCTATCACGGCCCAGCCGGCCAGACCAGCGGCAACCGCGAGCATCGTTACCGCGTGCTGGAGACCCTTGATGTCGACTCCGACCGTATATGTCTGATTCATCATGATTATCATTCCTATCAGTACGTATTCCATACGTTGCGTATCTAATCCTCTTACAGCATAGTACGCCGTTCTTGGAAACGTATTAAGATGGTGTGGTTCTTTTTCAAAGATATTTCTTATATAGTAGATGATGAAAACATACAGATTATCTTGTTCTACATCACTTCTACACAAGTTCTTAATTTCTTCTAAGATAAGGTTTCAGAGCCCGTTATAGTTCACAGCATTACACTGCATCAGGATGCGGAATCTCTGTTGTCTGTTGTTTGTTGCCTTATTTACATACGTTACAGCAATCATCTTAAAGCCAATACTTTTCGAATAAGGAATCTGCCGCCGCTCAGCCCTCACCCCCCAGCCCCCTCACCCTGAGCGGGAGAGGGGGAGTCGGATGCGTCCTGCTGCGGAATCTCCCCTCTCCCCGTGAGGGAGAGGGGCAGGGGGTGAGGGGGCACGGTCATCGCTGAGACCCTTATTCGAACAGTCGAAGCCTTGCGCGATGTCCGCCCTTTGTCGTATTGCCGACATAACTAATATAAGGTATCCTTATTATCAGGAAACCTGCCTAGATCCGAAGAGAGCCGAGCGGACATCTATGCTCACAGACGCCGAATCCGCCGCGCAGGCGCTGCTGTCTATCCTGCCCCTGCTCAACCGCAGCATAGGCGGAATAGTGCAGGGCGACGCGCATGATACGTTGACGATGCCGCAGTTCCGCGTACTCTCCTTCTTGAGCGACGGCCCGTTGACCGTGAGTGAGCTTTCTCGGCGGCGGCGCGTCACCATGGCCGCCATGGGCGAACTGGCCCAGGCTCTGGTGGAGCGTGGACTGATCGAGCGCCGGCCCGACCCGCTAGACCGGCGGCAGCAGCAGCTCTCGCTGAGCGCTGCGGGCCGACAACGCTACGAACTGGCCCACGCTTTGGCCCAGACACAGATCGCTGCCATCCTCGCCACCCACCTAAGCCCGGAGGAGTTGACCACCGTGTGCGCCGCCACTTCCGCCCTCCAGCGTGCCTTCACCAATGCGGAGCGGTGAACGCAGCCTCGCGGAGAGAAAAAAACTTGGACATGGTTCAAATCGGACGTTTCCAGCTTGACAGTCTCGCACAGCCCTCCCCCCCTAGCCCCCTCTCCCTGAACGGGAGAGGGGGAGTCGGACGCATCCTGGTGCGGAATCTCCCCTCTCCCCGTGAGGGAGAGGGGCAGGGGGTGAGGGTCGTTCGGCGGCAAACTGTCACGTTGGATTGAAACACGCCTTACCCTGAAAGTTGACAGGATCTGCTATGCGACCATCACTGCGCAAAGGTGAGAGCGCGTCCCAGCCCACCCATGTGCGCCTGCTGAGCGGTTTCCGTGCCCTGCGGGTGCGCAACTACCGGCTCTACTGGACAGGCCAGTTCGTGTCGATGACCGGCTCCTGGGTGCAGATGACCGCCCAGGCTCTGCTCGTACTCAGGCTCACAAATTCACCCCTGGCCATCGGTCTTGTGGCCTCCTTCCAGTTTCTTCCGGTGCTGTTGCTCTCCCTCTTCGGCGGCGTGATCGCCGACCGCGTGCCGCGCTACCGCATGATCCTGCTCACCCAGACGTTGGCGATGATCCTTGCGACGATCTTCGGTACGCTGGTGGGCATGGGCGTTATCCAGATCTGGCATGTCTATCTGTTAGCTCTGCTCCAGGGAATCGTGAACGCCCTGGATACGCCGGTACGAGCGGCGTTCGCGGTCGAGCTTGTGGGCCGCGAGGATCGTCCAAACGCCGTGGCCCTGAACTCGATTGTCTTCAACGGCTCGCGCATCATCGGGCCAGCGATGGCCGGGCTGCTGATCGGGCCGCTGGGCATCGCCGCCATGCTTTATCTGAATGCAGCCAGCTTTCTCGCGGTGCTGGTAGGGCTGCTGCGCATGGACAAGGGCCAGATCGTGCAGGTGCCGCACCAGTCAACCCGTGTACTCAGCCAGTTGCGCGAGGGCCTCGCCTACACATGGCGTACCCCCGAGATACTGCTGGTGATGATCTTGGTCGGCGCGATCGGCACCTTCGGCTACAATTTCAGCGTCACCCTGCCCCTGATTGGCGGGTTCATTCTGCACACGAACCCGGCCAGTTATGGTGCCCTCGGAGCTTTCCTCGGGCTCGGCTCGCTCACGGCGGCCATCACTAACGCCTACATAGGCAAATTCACCTCGCGGCGCATCATCATCGCCGCTGTCGCCTTCAGCGTGCTGCTCGGTGCCGTGGCTGCTACAAACAACTTCATCGTATCCATCGCCCTGCTCTTCGCCCTCGGCTTCGCAGGTATCAGCTTCACCACCGCCGCGAACACGGTGATTCAACTGCGCGTGCCCGACGATCTGCGTGGCCGGGTGAGCAGCCTCTACTTTATGCTTTTTGCTGGCAGCACGCCCATCGGCGGTCTGCTGATCGGTGGCGTTGCAAGCCTATTCGGTGTGCCCAACGCCCTGCTGATTTGCGCTGTGCTGTGCCTGCTCGGCGTGGGCGTTGCTATGCTCTACCAGCGGAGTATTCCCCGAGAATCAGCGCCCCTCGGGCATCAGGTGTAGGGGAACAACGCATCCCGCCCGCGACCCTTCGCATTGCTTTGCGTCTTTGCGTCACCCGAGCGTCTGGTTTGACGCAAAGGCGCAACGACGCAAAGAATCGTTAGGCATGGTTCAAAATGAGCATATTCAGCTTGACAGTCCTGCGATGACGCGACGAAGCGATGAGGCGCTCGTATCAAGTCCTCGCGTCCTCGCCTCGTCGCTGAACTGTCAAGCTAGATTGAAACATGCCTTAGACATG
>CAIRFY010000358.1 GCA_903877945.1 uncultured Oscillochloris sp.
GAAACGATGACGCGGTGAGGCGTTCCGTATCGCCTCATCGCCTCATCGCCTCATCGCTGAACTGTCAAGCTGAATGTACCCATTTTGAAACATGCCTAATACAAGAACATCGGCTTGCCGAGCAGGTGGGTCATATGCGGGCGATACTCTTGAACATCGTAGAGCTCGCGCACGGCCACGCGCTTGACGCTCTGGGTGGGCATATCAGCCGACACGGTGGTGTACACACCGTTCTGGAGGGCAACCATCAGGCCGCTGTGGCCGCGCTCAAGCTCCTGAATAGCCAGGTTTCCGTAGGACGTAGCCACCATGCGGTCGAGCGAGTCGGGGGCACCGGCGCGCATCAGGTAGGCCAACTGCTGGTTCACCACGTCCACGCCGCTAATCTTCTTGATCGCCTCGCCGACAGCCGAGCCGATGCCGCCGAGTTTCTTATGGCCGTAGGCATCCTCCTGGCCGTACTCCACGATCTGTCCGCCAATCATACTGGCACCCTCAGAGATGACTGCTACGGCGTAGTTGCTGGGGTTGTTCTTGCGATCCTCCAGTAGCATCCCGGTCAGCCGCTCAACATCGAACGGCACCTCGCTGATCAGCGCCCGGTCGGCGTCAGACAGATACGCCGCGATCAGGGCCGTCTCTCCACTGTTGCGCCCAAACAGTTCGACGATGGCGATACGCTCGTGGCTACCGGCAGGGGTGCGCAGGGCGTTGATAAACTCCACACTGCGGGTGATCGCGGTGCTAAAACCAATGCAGTAGTCGGTGCCGTAGACATCGTTATCCATCGTCTTGGGAATGGAGATGACCCGGATACCCTCTTTGAAGAGGCGCACGGCGAAGGAGAGGGTGTCGTCGCCGCCGATTGGGATGAGGGCGTCGATCTTGAGCTTCTCGATGGCGCGCAGCACGTGGTCGGTGCAGTCAACCGTCTTATTGTCGCCGAAGGTGTAATTGCTCGCCAGAAAGTCGGGCAGGCCGTCCTTGCGTACCTTCTGCGGGTTGGTGCGCGACGTATGCAGATGGGTGCCGCCGTAGCGATCCAGTGTGCGGACATCGAGCCTGCTCAGCGGCTCGACCCACTCGCGCTGCTCGGCCTCGGGGATGTCAATCTGGTAGTTGAGGAGGCCCGCCCAGCCCCGCCGAATACCAAGTACGTCCCAGCCATTGGTGGCGGCGCGGTTGACGACCGCCTTGATGCATGGGTTGAGCCCAGGCACATCGCCGCCGCCCGTCAGAATACCGATTCTCATGTGTATGCTCCTCCTCATCAATGTCAACGTGGCAACCGACGTGGTCGCCCGGTGTATGTCTATCATGCCACAACTCAGTGGCGTATGGTGATTGTCGCTCGGCCCGCATCCCCTGCCCTCTCCCTCAAGATGACGAGAGGGGATCGGACTCCCTCTCCCCGTGAGGGAGAGGGCTGGGGTGAGGGGATGGCCTACTCAGGTGCGTGATTGAGGGTCTGCACCACATCGCGCAGGGACATCCACCACTGCTCACGTGGGCGGGAGTGTTCGATGTCCATCATGCGCGGCATATCCTCAATATTGAGCAACTGTACCTTGCCGTTTTTGTAGCCGATGAACGCTCCGTTGGCTTCACCCTTACCACCGTGTTCGATCAGAAACTCGACGCAGCGCACCGCCAGGCGCGTGGCCTGGATGCGGTCAAAGGGCGAGGGATCGCCGCCCTGCTGGAGATGGCCCAGGATAGCCTGACGCACCTCAAACAGGTCGCCTCCTTCCTCCTCAAAGAGCGCGCAGATAAAGCCGGTGCTATAGATCGGGTTGGCCTTCTCGTTCCGAATCATCAAGCTCACGCGCCGCCCCTGCTTGAACCAGTTGTTCATCTCATTCACGTCGCGCTCTAGGTCGTGCAGCGTAATACCCTCTTCGGGAAGGTAGACCCGCTCCGCGCCGCTGGAGAGGCCGCTCATTAGGGCCAGGTAGCCACACTCGCGGCCCATCACCTCGACCACAAAGCAGCGCCGCGCCGCGACAGCGCTCTGCTTGATCCGGTCAATCGCCTGGACGATGTTGTTGAGGGCGGTGTCAGCGCCGATGCTTAGCTCGGAGCCGGGCAGGTTGTTGTCGATTGATGACGGCAGGCAGATTGTCGGGATATTGAAGGCCGGGAAGGTATGTCGCTCGCTGTAGAGCTTATGGCATACCTGGTAGCCCGACCAGCCGCCGATCATCAGGATGCCGTCGATGTTGTGGCGCTCGATATTGCGGGCGATCTGGTAGAGATCGGCACCCTGCGGGATCTTGCGGGTGGTGCCGAGCTCGGCACCGCCCATCGTGGCCCAGCCGCTCACGCTCATCCAACTCATCTCTTGGATATCGCCGTCGATCAGACCCTGAAAGCCGTTCTTCACGCCGAGCATCACGTGACCGTAGTCGAGGCAGAGACGTACTGCCACACGCACAGCGGTATTCATACCTGGTGCCGGCCCGCCCGAGTGGAGTACCGCCAGGCGCAGCGGGCGCTGGGCGCTGTGGCCCTTGGGCGGCTGCGACTTCACGAGGGTGGCGAAGGTGCGCAGAGCCTCACTGAAGCTACCGCCGCGCAGTTCCATCGCCCGCCCGTAGTTATGCGAGGAGATCGCCTCGGCCACGGCGCGGGTCTCGGTCACGCAGGCCATCAGCGGCACGTGGGTGACGCGGTTCTCGCGCATACCAATCAGTTGCGGCTCGTGTTCGGGGGTGACGTTGAGCAACTCAAGCACGGCGGTGTGGCCAAGCAACATGCTCATCCAGCGGTCGAAGGCGCTGGGTGCGCCGCCACGCTGCACATGGCCGAGGATGGTCACGCGGGTATCCTCGCCGAGACGCTCCTCAAGCAGGTTCTTGATCTGGTCGGCGGTGATCGGGTTGCCCTTGTAGTCGCGGGCACCCTCGGCCACCACCACGATACTGTCGCGGCGTCCGCTCTTACGCCCGGCCTCAAGCACCTCGCAGATATGGCTCTCCCAGTCCTCCACCTCGGGAGGCTGCTCGGGGATGAAGACCCAGTCCGCGCCGCCGGAGATCGCGCCCATCAGGGCCAGGTAGCCGCAGTTGCGGCCCATCACCTCGATCACAAAGGTGCGCTGGTGGCTGGCCGCCGTGGAACTAAGCGCGTCGAGGGCCTCGGTGATCCGGTGCAAGGCCGTATCAGCGCCGATGGTCATATCGGTGCCGCAGAAGTCGTTATCAATCGAGCCAACCATGCCGACGATGCCCAGGAAAGGGTGATTGGCGGCGGTGGCGGCGGTAATACGGCCCTCGGCCACCAGTTCGGCCAGCAGGATGGGCCACTCCTGGCGGAACATATTCGCCCCAGTGAGGCTGCCGTCGCCGCCGATTACCACCAGCCGGTTGATGCCAAGGGCCAGCAGGTTAGCGGCGGCCTGGCGGCGACCCTCGCGGGTGCGGAACCCGGCGCTACGTGCGGTGCCGATCACGGTGCCGCCCCTGTGCAGGATCCCGCTCACGTCCTCCCAGCCCATGCGCTTGATCAGCGCGCCGCCCTCGATCATCCCCTGGTAGCCCTCGTAGATCGCGTACACCTCACAGCCGCAGCTGATCCCAGTGCGAACAACCGCCCGCACAGCCGGGTTCATCCCCGGCGCATCCCCGCCGCTTGTCAGTACGCCGATTCGTACCTTCTCTTGCATAGACATAGGCTTTCTCCCCAGTGTCGTTGGTGACAGGGTGACAGGGTGACACGGTGATATGGTGACACGGTGATATGGTGACACGGTGACAGGGTGACAGGGTGACACGGTGACACGGTGACACGGTGATATGGTGATATGGTGACAGCTTCGCTTGCACTAGGATCGCATTTCATATTGTGATCTATCGCATCGGGTAGCCACCCTGTTACTGAAGTTATCACCGCGTCACCGTGTCACCCTGTCCCCGCGTCCCCGCGTCACCGCGTCACCGCGTCACCACGTCACCGCGTCCCCGCGTCACCCCGTCACCACGTCACCGCGTCACCGCGTCACCGCGTCACCACGTCACCGCGTCCCCGCGTCCCCGCGTCACCACGTCACCGCGTCACCACGTCACCGCGTCACCACGTCACCACGTC
>CAIRFY010000359.1 GCA_903877945.1 uncultured Oscillochloris sp.
GGAACGCCTCATCGCCTCATCGCCTCATCGCAAGACTGTAAAGCTGAATGTGCCCATTTTGAAACATGCCTAAGGGATGGTTCAATCCAGAGTGACAGTTCAGCGATGAAACGAAGACGCGGAGAGGCGTTCCGTATCGCCTCATCGCCTCATCGCCTCATCGCAAGACGGTAAAGCTGAATATGCTCATTTTGAACCATGCCTAAGGCATGTTTCAATCTAGCGTGACAATTCAGCGACGAAACGATGACGCGGTGAGGCGCTCCGTGTCGCCTCATCGCCTCATCGCCTCATCGCAAGACTGTAAAGCTGAATGTGCCCATTCTAAAACATGCCTAAGGAGACAATGATGCGGGTAGGGCTCGATTTTGGCACTACCAACTCTAGCGCCGCTATCTACGATGGCTCGCGCCTGACCTTGCTGCCCCTCGACCCGGTGAACAACAGCCAGAGCATTTTGCGCTCGACCCTGTTTATGACCCGCGAAGGCGCGGCGTATATTGGCCGTGAGGCGATCAATCGCTTTAGTGAGGGCAACGTCGGTCGCGAGGTTGAGTATGAGTGGAAGTATATCGGCGACGCCGAAGTGACGTTCGCCGACCTCGGCACGCAGCAGCAGGCGCTCTATGTGAAGGTCGAGGCGAACGCGCCAGGCCGACTCTTCCAGTCGCTCAAAACCGGCCTGCGCGACCGATCCTTCAGCCATACGAATGTCTTTGGTATCTCCTATACCCTGGAGGAGCTGATCGCGATTGTGCTGCGTCTGATCTACGAGCGGATCGAGGCCAGCATCGGCCAGAAGGTGACGGGTATGGTCATCGGTCGCCCCGTTCACTACGCCACAAACCCACAGGCCGACGCCCTAGCCTTCAGGCGCATGCAGATGGCATGTCGCATGGCCGAACTACCCGAGGTGACCTTCCTGGAAGAGCCGACCGGCGCGGCCCTCTCCTACGCCCGCGAGGTGCGCCGCGAGCAGCACGTGCTGGTCTTCGACTTTGGCGGCGGTACGCTGGACGTGACGATCATGCGGCTGGACGGCAGGGGCAGGCGGCAGTTTATCGCCACCGACGGTGTCCCCGTGGGTGGCGACCTACTCGATCAGCGCCTGGTGATGGGTCGCCTGCTGCCGCACTTCGGCGAGGGGGCCACACTAGGAGTCCGCCGTCTACGCTTCCCCACACACGTGCTGGAGCACCTGAGCGAGTGGCAGGCGATCAGCGATATGACCCAGCCTAAGTATCTGGAGATCATCGAGGAGGCGGTCGCCATCGGCGACCGTAAGAAGGAGCTAAAGGCCCTACGCTCGCTCGTGCGCCAGAACTACGGCCTGCCGATGTACGAGGCCGTCGAGCAGACCAAGGTGCGGCTTTCCGATGCCGACACTGCGGTGCTGGGCATGCACATGGGCGAGATCAACTTCGATGAGGCAGTACCGCGCTGGGACTTCGAGCGGCTGATCGGCCCGGACGTGCGTGCCGTGGAGGCGTGTATCGACCGGGCCTTGGCGACTGGCGGCATGCGGCCAAAGGACATCGACGTGGTGCTGCGCACCGGTGGATCCTCGCGCATCCCACGCTTCATCCGCATGCTCGCCGAGAAGTTCGGAGCCGATAAACTCCAGGAGATGGACGCATTTACTGGTGTGGCCTCGGGCATGGCTATTGCTGCGTATGAGCGGTAGGGGCGCTTGTGGTGTCGTGTGTTATCGTAATAATGTTAATACGTCACTAAGCAGAAGGAAGACGAGGATGTGGCTTTTTACCCCGTTCGGATATTTCAGTATTGTGGAGAAGCCACAGGATCGTGGCGACGGGATGCTGACGGTACGCGCCCGGTTCGCGGGCGACCTGGAGGCGTTGCGCACGCGCCATCTGCCCACACTCGGAGCGGTGCGGTACGATCCGACGCACAACGACTACGCCTATCGGGCGCGAGCGCCGAAGGCGGATGTGGCCCAGGCAATTGCCGCCACCGTTGCCGCGATTGACTACGAGAACTTCAAGGATGAGGTTTCACATGTGCAGGGACATGCGCGGTCGGATATTTATCTACAGGTATGGAGTGTGTTGAAACGCGCACAGGACGCGCTCACCCGCATCGTTCGACAGTCAGGGTCTTGAGCCACGCCGGGGTTCTCCCCCCTCCGCACGGCGCGTGACACGAAATTAGATGTGACTGACGTCGCACCTGCGGAGCCTACGGCTGGGCGTCGGCCTACGCCGACGCCGGATCCGCCCGCGTCGGCGGTCGGTTGGTCGCAGACCCCTGCAACGTGCCTTCAGTCACAAGCAGCGCGGCACCGAGGGCGGGGGCGTGCCGCAGCAGCCAGCCGTTCGCTGCCGTGCGTGTGCCCATGATCGCGTAGCTCCGGTCGCTCGCCGGGTCGTGCCAGGCGATGCACCCCGATGCCCCGGCGTGCCCAAAGGACTCGGGGGCGGCGTTTGGCGGACTCCAGTGGGGCTGTTTTACGCCATAGATGTCTGGGCCGAGCCCCCACGGGCAGTCTGTGTACCACAGTGGCGGCCCCGATCCTCCCGGTAATCCGACGGTCTGGCTGCGGCGAGCCTCGGCCAGTAACTGGGCCGACACAAACCCTGCCGGTCGTCCGGCGAAGGCCCGCACAAGGGCCAGAAAGCCCGTTGCTGTGGTCACCAGGCCAGCCCAGGGCAGAGCCAGCGAGCGGTAGAAGGCCGAGTTGAAGGGCGCAAGCTCCGGCGGATTGTTGCCGCGCACATCGGCGAGCAGGGCCGGGGCGCGGGGCGGCTCCACGCCGAGGTAGCCTTCAATATGGAGCGGGCCGAGTACGAGATCCTGGAGCGCCGCCGCAAAGGGCATACCGCTGATCCGCTCGATCAGCACGGCGGCGAGGCCGTAGCCGTGGTTGCCGTACTGCACGAGCGTACCGGGTGCGACAACCGCCGGTTGGGCGAGGCAGGCTGCGGCCAGCGACGGCCAGTTTAGGCCAAGGCGATAGGGCACCCGATCCGGGCGCACATCCACCGGTAGCCCGGCGCTGTGGCTGAGGATACGGCGTAAGGTCACATCGGGTTGGGCCGCCTCAGCGTCGGGCAGGTGCGCGGAGAGCGAGTCGTCCAGGGCGAGGGCTCCCACGTCTGCCAGGCGCAGGATGGCGAGGGCCGTCGCCAGCTTGGTGAGGGACGCGCCCATAAACAGCGTGTCGGCGTCGAGCGTGGTACCGGCGGCATCCACGCCTATGGCGAGAGTCTGTGGCGTACCATCGCCCTGGGCTGCTGCGATGACCAGTCCACCCATGCGCGCAGCGGACAGGCAGCGATCTGCCTCCGGGCGGTATGTTTCGATCACGGCACGTCTCCAGATAGATGGGAGGTAACAGCCCTGGGTTCGACATGCATATCGTAGCATAGAGACGTGCCGAATTGCGCAGGCGGATCCAGATTCTCGGCGTCGGCCTTCGCCGACGCCCAGCGTGCTGTGCCCTGTGGCGCGCCGTCAGTCGCCCGCCGGGGCGATGAGTGGTACGATACAGGTGCTTTCACATGCATCGAGAAAGGATACCCGCTATGGTTGGTAAGGTGGTGATGGTTACGGGAGCGAACTCGGGGATTGGCAAGGTGACGGCGCTGGAACTGGCGCGTAAGGGGGCCAGCGTGGTGATGCTCTGCCGCAGCCGCAGCAAGGGCGAGGTCGCCAGAGACGAGATCATTGCCCAAAGCGGCAACGCGCAGGTTGAGCTTCTGCTCGCTGATTTCGCCTCGCTTGAGTCGGTGCGCCGCGCCGCCGACGCCTTCCTGAAAAGCCATGATCGCCTACACGTCCTCGTCAACAACGCCGGGCTCTACATGGGCGAGCGCCTACTCAGCCAGGATGGCTATGAGATGACGTTCGCTGTCAACCACCTAGCACCTTTCCTCCTCACCAACCTGCTCCTCGACACACTGCGAGCTAGTGCGCCCGCACGGGTGGTGACGGTCTCATCGGGGGCACATTGGGGCGGTCATCTCCGCTTCGATGACCTGAACGCCACCCGCAGGTTTGGCGGCTTTCGTGTCTACAGCACCTCGAAGCTGGCCAATCTGCTCTTCAGCAACGAACTGGCCCGCCGCCTCGCCGGGAGCGGGGTCACGTCCAATAGTTTGCACCCCGGCGCGGTGGCTACCAAATTTGGTAGCGGAACCACCGGCTTCTTCAGTTTCGTCTTTAATCTTGCCCGGCCCTTCTTCATCAGCCCCGAGCAGGGTGCCCAGACCTCGATCTACCTGGCGTCGGCCCCCGAAGTTGAGGGGGTGAGCGGAAAATATTATGTCGATAAAAAGCCACAGTCGAGTTCGGGCGAGTCGAACAACCAGGAGGTGCAGCGGCGGCTCTGGGATGTGAGCGCCCAGATGGTGAAAATATAAGCGCGAGAATCCTGACCTCCATATTCAATTTCTAGATGCTATAATGACGCAGTGCGGCACGGTTCTGCGTTTTCTGTCGAATATCGCGTTTTTCGTGATCCACATATGACAGCAGCCATCGTAACCGAGTCCCTCACCAAACGCTACGGGGCGCGGGTCGCTGTCGATCAGCTCAGCCTCAGTGTCGATCACGGGGAGATTTTTGGCCTGCTTGGCCCGAACGGTGCGGGAAAGACGACGACGATTACCATGCTGCTTGGTCTGGTGCGACCGAGTGCGGGGCGGGCCATCGTCCTCGGGCATGAAGTTGGCGTCAGTCCATCCCCTTTTCTTCGCCGGGTCGGCGCGATGATCGAGACTCCTGCGCTATACCCGTATCTGAGCGGTTACGATAACCTGCGCGTCCTGGCGCGGGCTGGCGGCATCGCCGAGGTGCGGATCAACGCGGTTCTCCCCATGGTCGGTATGGCCGACCGCGCTCGCGATAAGGCCGGCACCTACTCGCAAGGGATGCGCCAGCGCCTCGCTATCGCCGCCGCCCTGCTGCCCACACCCGAGCTGATCATCCTTGACGAGCCGACCAACGGCCTCGA
>CAIRFY010000360.1 GCA_903877945.1 uncultured Oscillochloris sp.
AGCCCCCTCTCCCTGAGCGGGAGAGGGGGAGTCGGATGCGTCCTGGTGCGGAATCTCCCCTCTCCCCGTGAGGGAGAGGGGCAGGGGGTGAGGGGGCAAAGTCGGCATAAATCGGCTTATGTGAAAGGTATTGGTTTTAGATCTTACGAAACGCCAGGACGGAGTTGACCCCACCGAATCCGAACGAGTTAGAAATCGCGACCCGGAGGTTGGCTGGGCGAGCGACATTCGGCACGTAGTCCAGATCACACTCGGGGTCAGGTTCCTCTTGGTTGATCGTCGGCGGAATGACGCCGCGCTGCATAGCCAGGACGGTGGCGGCAGCCTCGACAGCCCCGGCCGCGCCCGTGAGGTGGCCGATCATCGACTTGATCGAGCTAACCGGGACACTGTGGGCGTACTCGCCGAACACGTGCTTGATCGCCCGCGTCTCGGCCACATCCCCAGCGGGAGTTGAGGTGGCGTGGGCGTTGATATAGTCCACCTGCTGCGGATCGATCCGAGCGCGATACAGAGCGCGGCGCATCGCACGGGTGGCCCCGTAGCCGTCCGGGTCGGGCGAGGTGACGTGATAAGCGTCGGCGGAGGCTCCGTAGCCGACCAGTTCGGCCAGGATGGGTGCGCCGCGCCGACGGGCGCTGGAGAGTCGCTCAAGCACAAAGACGCCAGCGCCCTCGGCGGAGACAAACCCATCGCGTAGGCCATCGAAGGGCCGCGAGGCGCGGGTGGGGTCGTCGTTGCTCTGGGTGCTGAGGGCGCGCAGGACGCAGAAGGCACCCAGGCTGAGGGCGGTGATCGGAGCCTCGGCCCCACCGGCGACCATAATCTCGGCGTCGCCCCGGCGGATGATCTCGGCGGCCTCGCCGATGGCCTGGGAACTGGCCGCGCATGCGGTGCTGATCGCTGAAATATGGCCGTGCAAGCCAAGCTGGATGGCTACCTGGCTAGAGGGCATGTTCGGCACCGCCGCCGGGATAAAGAAAGGACTAATCTTCATCGGGCCGCGCTGCACCATCGTGATCACGGCCTGCTCGACATCGGGCATCGAGATCGTGCCGCAGGCGATCAGCGTGCCGATCTCATCACGATTGCCCGCGTCGATACGCAGCCCGGCTTCCTCCACGGCCATACGTGCGGCGGCCACGGCGAACTGGCTGGAGCGCGACATGCGCCGCGCCTCCTTGGCCTCCATAAACTCCTGCGGGATGAAGGCCGGTACCTGGCCGGCGATCTGACAGGGGAACCCGCTCGGGTCAAAGTGGCTGATCCGACCGATGGCGCTGCGCCCGGCCATCAGACCATCCCAGAACGGCTCGATGCCCACGCCGAAGGGTGAGACGACACCCATCCCGGTGATCACAATCCGCCCGTCCTCGCTGTGGTCGTCGGGGATGTTCGGCAACGGCGCGGAGATCGGCTCGTCATCCAGTACTGCGGAGAGGAGTTTGTCAATGCGCGACTCCAGATCAGCCTCAGATGCGTACTGGAAGAGAGATAGGAGATCGGCGCGGAGCATTGCCCGTCGGTTTGTCGATGTCTGCGCCATGTATGTGTGTCACCTTGCGCTATGCCCAGACCCAGTTTGGGATTATAGCATGGCGCTTGGGGGCTACGCAAAAAAGGGTACAATATGCGACGATGTGCTTCACTACCCTCACGCCCAGTCAACGCATATTCCTGGCTACGCTGGTTTGCGCTGGCGCGCTGGCTCTAACTGGCCCCGTGGGTCGGCTCTGCCTTGCGATTCCGCTGCTGCTGTTCGCACCGGGCTACCTGCTGGAGCGTGCATCGCCCACAGCTCGGCTCCCCGCCCTGCCCCGGCTCTCCCTCTGGATGGGCCTGAGCCTGAGCCTGATCGCCCTGCTCTACCTGTGGCTCTCAACGGTCGGGCTGGCTCTGGGTACACCCCTGCTCTGGGGTCTGGCCGCCATCCTCGCGCTAATCAGCCTCGCCGCCGTCTGGCAGGATCTCGGATCGGCCTCCGGCCCCTGGCCCCTGACCCCCAGCCCCCTCCTCCTGTCCATCTTCGCGATGATTCTCTGGGCACGGGTGTCTCAGGTAGACGGCCTGGCTCTCCCCGCGTGGGTCGACTCGCTCCACCACGCCCTGATGGTGCGCGTCGCCGCCGAGACCGGGATGGTGCCCACGTCGCTGCGGCCATACCTGCCCGTGGATGATCTGCCCTACCACTGGGGCTACCACGTGTTTACGGCGACCCTGCTGCGCCTGAGTGGACTGGCGCTTCCCGACACGATCATTGTGTCGGGGCAGATTCTCAACGCCCTCTGCTGCCTGGCCGTGGCCGGGCTGGCCCACTACCTGTGGCGACGCCCGTCCGCCGCTGTGGGTGCGGTCATCGCCGCCGGGCTGATCTCGATCATGCCCGCCTACTACGTCTCCTGGGGGCGCTACACCCAACTCAGCGGCCTGCTGATGCTGCCGGGGCTCGCTATCGCCTGGGGCGAGGCACTGCGCAAATCGGGACGCTGGCGCTGGGTGCTGGCGACACTGCTGCTCGCCGGGCTGAGTCTGGTGCATATGCGTGTGCTGATCTTCGCCCTGGCCCTGTTTGTGGCGCAGGCGGTTGTGTGGGGCGTGGGCCAGCCCAGGCGTGTCCTGTGGTCACGGTTGCTGCCAACCCTGGCGATGGGTGCGGGTGTGGCGGCTCTCACCGCGCCGTGGATCTGGCTGCTGGCGCGCCGCGCCCTGTTGCCAGCCCTGGCCAGCGCCGATGGACTTGTCGGTGGCGGCAGTTACAACGCCCTGAGCGCGAGCCTGCTCTGGTCACCCCAGAACGAGTTGCTGATGAGCGTGGGGTTGCTCGGGGCCTGGCTCGGGCTACGCCGACGGGCGAGTGTGGCGGCGGTGATGCTGATCTGGGTGGCGCTGCTGTCGGTCGAGGGCAACCCCTGGCTGATCGTCTACCTCGCGCCGGGCGTCGGTGCGCTGCTGCTGATCTGGGGTCTGCGCCGCCGTCGGCTGCCCGCGATCCTGGTCGGGGTCGGCCTGCTGCTGCTCAACCCGCTCAGCGTGGAACTGCCCTACCTCTGGCTGATCACCAATGACGTGGTCGTGATCAGCCTCTTCATGCCACTGGGCGTGCTGGCGGGCGGCGGGGCCACCCTGCTCTACACGGCCATGCCCGCAACGCGGCGCTGGCCGCGAGTCGCCGGGCTCGTCGCCGCCGCCGTATCCCTGGGCGTAGCCGGGTACGGCGCGTTCTCCCAGCGCGATGTCCTCAACCAGAACACCGTGCTGGCAACCGCAGATGATCGCGCCGCTATCGCGTGGGCTGACGCCAACACCCCGCCCGACGCCCGCTTTCTGGTCAACAGCACCGGCTGGCTCACCACTGCGCGGCGTGGGGCCGATGGCGGATGGTGGCTGCTGCCCCTCGCTGGGCGCTGGACAACCGCGCCGCCGGTTCTCTACACCTACGGCGACCCTGACTACGTGCGCCACGTCAATGCGGTGTCTGACATCGTGGCTGGCTACACGCCAGGGCAAGCGCAGAGCATCCTCGACCTGATCGCCAGCGAGAAGATCACGCACATCTATCTAGGGGCCAAGGGCGGCGCACTGAAGCCAGAGTTGTTCAGCGGACGGCCCGGGTTTCGCACGATCTACCAGCGCGGCGGCGTGACGATCATTGCCGTTGAGGCGGTAGGCCGCAGCAGCATGAAGCTTAGGCATGGTTCAAAATGGGCGTTTCCAGCGTGACAGTCTCACCCGACCCTCACCCCCAGCCCCTCTCCCTCACGGGGAGAGGGGCTGGGGGTGAGGGCCGTCCGGCGGCAAACTGTCAAGCTGGTTTGAAACCTTGTTTTACACCGCCGGGAAGATCCCCGGCATCCACCAGCCACGCAGCAGGTAGGTGAACAGTCCGTAGCCGAGCAGCACGGCAAGCATCACGCCATCCTCGCGGGTAATGCGGCGGCGCGGGCGCACGGCCTGGAGGGTAATCCAGAAGAGGATGATCGTCGCCGCCCCGTAGATCATCGCCGTGACCCGGTAGGTTGGCGCGATAGCGCCGTCGCCGGTGTCGATCAGCCCGTGCGAGAGCAGCCCGAGCAGCACAAGCGGGCGAAATCCCCCGGTGAGCGTCGTCGTGGGCGGACGCACCGGTGCGAGGGCGGTCGCCATCGCCGAGAGCGGGTTGGCAGCCACGAGCGTCGGTGGGGCGGCGGTCAGTCCGTTCATCAGAGACCAGACATTGGCCGCAAAGAGCGAGCCACCGACCAGGCTGATCAGCAGCGCGTAGCAGAGCAGGGTGGCGCTGTAGGTCTGTCGGGTAATTGCCGAGCAGCACAGCCCAAAGGCACACCCGACGACGGCAGTCATCAGGATGGTGCCAAACACCCGCAGCACATCACTGATCGCCACGCCGCCGAAGAGCAGCACCAGGGTGAGGGCAGGCGCGGCCGCCAGCAGCAGCAGCAGCATAAAGGCGATGGCGGCGATTAGTTTACCGACGATCAGCATACTCGCTGAGAGAGGCGTAGCCAGGATCAGCTCAAAGGTGCCGCGCTCGTGTTCCTTGCTGATCGCGTTCACCGTGGTGGCCGGGGCCAGGAAGATCGTCAGCGCCTGCACCATCAGAGTTACCCCGATGAAGAGAACCTGGCCGATCTGGGCGCTGAGCAGCGGTGTGCCACGGTCGAGTTGGGCTGCAACCATGCCGTAGAGCAGACGTGCAGCGATCAGCACCAGGCCGACGTAGAGCGTGATCAGCAGGGCGGCCCGGCTGCCACGCAACTGGGTGGACACCTCTTTGAAGAGCACCGGGCCAAGCACATCGCGGCGGATCATGGGATCGTCCCCTGGAGCTTTGCATTAACAGAAAGGCATCCGGCCCGATCAATGGGGCCGCTCAGGCGCAGCCGGAGCCGCCCCTCACGCAGGTACGGCCCCGCATTGGCCACCTTCAACTCGCCCGGCCCGTCGAAGCTCTGCGCGACCCAGGCCCGCTTCTCCCAGTCGTAAGCCTCGGTGGTGATCCCGGCGTTCGGCCAGGTGTTGGAACTGTCGATGGTAACGCTGATCGTGTTGGCCCGGATCGGTGTCAGATCATCCGGCAGGCGCAGCGTAATCTCCGCCGGTGCCGGGCTTGCCGCAATGCCAACGCCTGTGCTGCCGCGACATGCCGAGCGCTGGCTGAGGGCCGGATCGGCCCGCAGCCACCCGGCGTTCAGCGTGATCGACCCGCTGGATATGATCTTCGCGTGGCTTATGAGCATGTTCAGATGCTCATAGGCCGCGTTTGGCGCGGCAACAGTCACATCGAAAGGAAGAGATACCTTATCAGACGAAGGAGCGTCTTTAGCGGGAAGAGGCGGTTCGATCCAGGCCAGCACCAGTGGCCCAATATCGCTGCTCGCGGGGCCACGGTTCACGGCGGCACTAATCAGCGCCTGCTGGATCTGGATCTGCCGGTCTGATACCTGGCCTGGACGATTCGCATCGGCGACCTCATCCGCAAAAATAAGGGAGCCAATCGATGCGCCACTGTCTTGGTTCGGCATCCAGTGCCCACTTACATGATCATCCGGCTCTATATCGCCCAGGCGCAGCACCCGCTCGCCGTAGACAGCGACCACATCCCTGAGACGTAGCCCAGTCGTATTCTGCACCTCGATGCGCTCACCCTGGCTGTCGATCACAACCGACGCCGTGAGGCTCGGCAGGGCCAACTGCTGATCGACGGCCACACCCTGGAGTTGCCAGGCGTTGACCTTCATGGCGAGGCTCCCGCTCTCCTGGGCCAAATCCCCGCTCACGCCACTAACCGACCCGTACAGGCCGCTCGTCCCGCGCACCGGCCTGGAGAGGACACCGGCGGGCAGGCTGACCGCAAAGGTCTGCGGCTGAGAGGCAAACGCGCCAACAAAAGTGCGGACACGCGCTTGATCTGAGCCAATATCTTCGACCAAGCTCACTTGCGTGATCATCTGATCCTTGGCGCGCAGCGTGAGGGCAAAGGCCATAAATAGCAGGCCGAAGCAGATTGCCAACACAGGCACCATCAGCCACGACCACGCCTGGCGGTCGATCCGGCGCAGGCCGAGGGCCAGGATCGGCCCGACCAGGAAGGTGTAGATCACCAGGACGACGAAGAGCAGATCGACAGGCGGCTGTTTAATCGTGGGCAGCGCGCTGAGCGTACCGGCCAGGATCTGCTCCTGGATGTGATCGGCGCTCGTCTGACCTCCAAACGGCGTGTTGACCAGGATCGCCGGCTGGAGGATCGCGTTCCAAAACGCCGAGGCCGCCGCCCAGTTGCGTATCGTGGGGATGCCGGGGTCAAATGCAAGCTGGGTAATCTTCCCGTTGCCAAAGGGCCGTGTCACCCATGCTGGCCCCTGGCCCGCCCCCGCCGAGATACTGCCGGACAACGGGGCAAGACTGACGGCGGGCAGCGACCCCGGCCCGGCTGCGCCAGCCAGTTCTTTGAGCGGCGCATCGTCGAGCTGGATCGCCGCGCCGACCGTAGCCGCACGTAGGTCGGACGGGAGCCACGCCTCGGTGGCCTTCGCCTCCGGGCCGCCGCCGAGGAACAGGTGGCCCCCCGCGTGAACCCACGCCCGCAGCGCGTTGATCTGAGCAGCGCTGAGGCTATCGGGCGGGATAGCGTTGATCAGCAACATACCCAGGCTGCCCAGTCCGGCAGCGCGGTCGGGCAGATCTGCCGGGGCGATCTGTACAGTGGTGAAGGGCGAACTGGCAAGATTCTCACGCCGGGGCAGCGTCAGGTGCGGGTCGGTATTGGCGACAATGCCGAGCATGCGCTCGTCGGTTCGTGGCCGCACCGCCAGAGTCTGGTCTGCCAGCACGCTATCGCCAGCAGTGATCGCTAGGTGTAGCTCGCGAACCGCCTGCTCCATCGCGACATAGACCACAACCCGCTGGACCTCACCGCCTGCCAGTTGGCGATCCTGGACATAGCGCACCCCACCCGTACCCGGCAGGTCTGCGCTGATCTGGGCGCTCACCGGCGGGCCGTTGTTTGTAATGCTGAGGGTGATTGGGAGCCACGTGCCAGGGACGTAGTTGCCTTCAAAGGCAGGGGTGGCGACCAGGTCTATCACGCCGCTTGATCGGGCCGGCGGCGCATACAGAAGGGTGGCGGCACAGGCGAGTAGGAGCAGCATTCGCACGAACACCCGGATCTTCATCAATGGTCTTCTCACTCTAGCTGCAGCAGGATCGAGCCTCCTCTAACGAGGCTAAATTATACAACATAGCGAGGGGCGGGCGACACGGTCGCCCGCCCCTCGCAGGGCTATTGCAAAGTCACCCTCCGGCCCTCACCCCCTGCCCCTCTCCCGCTCAGGGAGAGGGGGC
>CAIRFY010000361.1 GCA_903877945.1 uncultured Oscillochloris sp.
CATGGTTCAAACCAGCGTGACAATTCAGCGACGAAACGATGACGCGGTGAGGCGCTCCGTATCGCCTCATCGCCTCATCGCCTCATCGCCTCATCGCAAGACTGTAAAGCTGAATGTGCCCATTTTGAAACATGCCTTAGACAATCAGGCCCGTCGCGGCAGAAATACCTTGGTTATCTCCTCGGCAACGGGCGCGATCAGGCCAATGCCCAGCGGGATCACCATCTGGCTGAGGTTCAGCCCAGCCATACCAACCGCCGTATTGGCAATCGGAACGTAGACAAAGAAGAGGGCGATTGCGAGACTGATCCCCACCGCCCCCATCGTCCACCGATTGCGTAGCAGGCCGATTGTCCAGACATGCTCGGTGAGTGAGCGGGCGGTAAATGCGCGGTAGAGCTTCTGGAAGATGTAGGTCATAAACGCCGCCGCACGTGCAACATCGAGCGGGGTGCCCATCACTTTCAAGAAGTAGTAGTAAACGCCAATGATCATCAGCGTGGCCACAACGCTCTGAACGGCAATGTGAATCCACATGATCTGACTAATGAACGGGGCATCGCGCTTACGCGGTGGTCGCTGCATCACATCCGCCTCGCCCGGCTCGTTTGTCATCGCCAGGGCGGGGAAGCTGTCTGTCGCGAAGTTGATAATCAGCAGCGTGAGTGCGGTCAGCGGGATCGGCAGGTTCAGCAGATAGGCGAAGATAAACGCACCGACCTCGCATCCGTTGCCTGACAGGATGTAGGAGAGGTAGAGGCGGATGCGATACAAGACATTGCGGCCCTCTTCCACCGCACTGGGAATGGTGCCAAAGCGGCTATCCAGGAGAATGACATCTGCTGCCTCACGCGCCACATCGGTGCCATTGCCCATTGCAAAGCCGATGTCGCTCTGCTTAAGCGCGATGGCATCGTTCACGCCGTCGCCGGTCATGCCCACGATAAAGCCCGCACGCCGCATCGTCTGAACAATCGCCGCCTTATGGCTTGGGGTGACGCGCGCAAATACCCGAACAGTGTGGATCCGCTGGAGGAATGTCGGCGTCGGGTTGTCGAGTTGATCGAGTTCCTCGCCCGTGATCACTGCCTCATCGAAAGGGAGATCGTGATCAATAATACCAACCTTTTTGGCGATATGATAGGCCGTGATCGGATTGTCGCCGGTTATCATGACCGTACGGATGCCCGCCTGCGAGAGCTGCGTGACCGCCGGTGCGACATCAGGGCGCGGCGGATCCATAATCCCCAATAGTCCCACGAAGGTCAGATCTGACTCGGCTTTCGTGCGGCTGAGCGTATGGGCATGGGGTGTGACCCGCTCGGCCAGAGCAATAACCCGTAGCTCCTGGCTGGCAAGCTCCGAGATCGCGGCCTGGATCTGGTTTCGGTGCGTTTCCTGCATTGGCACCACTCGTCCATTCAGCGCAATCGTTGGGCATAATTCTAGCACACGCTCGGGGGCACCTTTGGTGAAAATATGATGATCACCGTCGGTACCGTCCGTGCGGGCATGGATGGTCGTCATACGCTTGAGCGACTGGTCGAACTCGTGTTCGGTTGCACGAGTAGGCACAAGATCGTCAAACATTTCGAACCCGGCCTGTTGAATCCAGCGCATCAGCGCAACATCCGTCGAATTACTGCTGTTGTTGCAGAGCTTGGCGATTCTCGCCGCACTGTACAGTTCCCGATCAGCCTGCGGGTTGACAGTGACCTTCAGTGAGGAACTCTCCACAATCCGGCCATTCAGGTAAATATGAGTCACCTCCATCTGGTTGGCCGTCAGCGTCCCGGTCTTATCGGTCAGAAGGACGGTCATGCTACCGCCACCCTCAACCGCCTTGGGCTTACGGATGAGCGAGTTTTTGCGTACCATCTGCTGAATGGCGATGGCCAGGGTAATCGTCAGTACTGCGGGCAACCCCTCGGGGATGGCGGCAATGATCAGCGCCACAGCATTGATAAACGCCTGGAGCAGCATGCTCAGGATGCCCGCAAAGGAGAGGGCGGCGATATTCGTAAACCCGGCAGATTGGATGAAGAGATCGCGGATAACCCCGAACCCGATCACGATGGCGGCAATCCAGATGAAAATACGGTTCATTGCCGAGGCAAGCTGATCGAGTTGCTCATCGAGCGGAGTCTTGTTCTCTTCGGACTCATCAAGGGTCGTGGCGATCTTGCCAATTTCGGTATGTGCCCCGGTCGCGGTGACAACGTAGGTGACGTTGCCACCCACGATGGCGTCGCCACGGTGAACCATGTTCTTCTGCGCATTGATCACCGTGACCGCCGGGAGCACCGAAGGGTCAATTGCCGTCGGCATGGACTCACCGGTCAGCTTACTCGAGTCCTTCTCGGCATTCACCGCCGTGATCACTCGACCATCGGTGGGGGCAATCGCCCCGTTGGGCAAGAAGACGATGTCGCCGATCACGATCTCACGTGTCGGCACCTCGATGCGCGTACCGGCGCGGATCACCAGCTTGGTTGTATCATCGAGCTTGCGGAGCGAGCGGGCCGCGTCGGTGGCCTGACCCTCCTGCCAGAGACCAAACCCGGCCATGATGTTGAGCATGAGGATGATCGCGACCCCCTCAAGAAAATCGATGGGCTCAATCGGGCTACTCCCGAGCATGGCCTCGATAAACGGGATAATCAGGCTCAGCATACCGCCGATGAGTAGTAAGATGACCACCGCATCGCCGGTGAGTTGGCCCCAATAGCGCTCCCAAAACGGCTCCGGCGGTTTCTCGGCAAGCTCATTCGGGCCATACTGGGCGAGCCGCTGGGCCGCTTCCTGCGCTGATAGGCCGCGATCCGCGTGTACCTGAAGGCTCTGGAGTACCTTGTCTGCCGGTAGCGCCCAGGGTTGCAGTGCAGGTTCTTTGTCGATATTCGTCTTGGATGGGTGTTTCGGGGCTGTGTCTGCGACTCTGGACATTTTCATTCTCCGTACCATGGGGTTGGACGAGGTTCATATCTGCTTTACAGTTTGGCGATGAGACGATGAGGCGAGGACGCGCCGTCCTCGTCTCATCGCCTCACGCATCCTCGCAGAACTGTTACGCTCCATGTGCCGTGTTGAACCTTGTCTTGTTGTGAAATCCCTGATGTAGATCAGGTTCTGAGGTTCTGAGGTGCGCTTCCGCAACAGGAGGCTTCTAATCCCCCCTCTACCGTTTTGGGAGAGGGGGTAAGGGGGTGAGGGCTGAGCGGCGGCAGTTTCCGAAAGTATTGATCCTAGCCCAGATCGCGCAGCGCCGCCAGCAGGCGGCTGAGTTGGCGGTACGCGACTGATTGGACGGTGGAACCTTCCGCACCGGCGAAGCGCACAACCGCGATTGCGTCGGTCTGCGCGGACGAACGAGCGGCCTTCGGCTCGCGATGGATGGCCCATGCGACGGTTGCAATCTGGGTACTGCCCCGGCGGAACGTCTGCCAGCGGCTCACGCTCAGGCCACGTCGGGCCGCCTCAGTCTCGATCTGCCGCACCAGGGTGGTGACCGCGCCCCGGTGGACGATCTTGTGGTTCGGACTCTTCCAGGCACCCGTTATCTGGCGGGACGTGCGTAAGGATGAGACAAGCGACATCGCAGTACTCCTCATATGTGTACCCAGCCGAAATTGGCTGGATCATAACGTATGTTCGCAATACTGCAAAAGTAACGCTGTGAGGCGTCCTGTCATTCTGAGCGAAGCGAAGAATCCCGGCCGGGACCCTTCGCTTCGCTCAGGGTGACAGCGTTACTTTTGCTCTACTGCGTATGTTCCATTCGCTCAGGGTGACAGCGTTACTTTTGCTCTACTGCGTATGTTCCATTCGCTCAGGGTGACAGCGTTACTTTTGCTCTACTGCGTATGTTCCATTCCTAATCGCTGAGATCCTGGCGGGCAGGACGCCCGCGCTACCAGCATCACATGAATGGAGGTTGTATTGTAACCATCAACGCAAGTTTAACAACCTTGACTCGTGTCATGATGAGAACTACCGCATGTTCGTCGGGTGCCCAGCCTCTCGATGGCACATTGCCAAGCTCATGTGAAACATGTCTAGAGTTGGGGTCGTCTGATCTAAAACATGCCTCAGAAATGAGAGCATACCACATGTATAGGAATTTCTGGCATCCACCAGAGAACCTGTCCAATCGTTCCGAGCATTCCCGAAAGGTGATCGCCATGAGTATCAATCGGGTCTCTCATGTGTTGACGGGCGTCCTGTTGGTGTGGTTGCTTGCGGTATTGAGCAGCGCCTTGGCTCCAGCCAACGTGGCCTATGCAGCTTGGTCGTCCGCTCATGACACTCCGGGTGCGCCCCTCGCATCCACCAGCATCTCAGGTTCGCTCACCGGCAACACGACCTGGACTCTGGCGGGTAGCCCTTATCTGGTGACGGGCGATGTGACGGTGCCGAACGGGGTGACGCTCACGATTGATCCAGGTGTGCAGGTGATCTTCAACCAGTACACCGCCCTGTGGGTAGATGGCCAACTCAACGCCAGCGGCACAGCGGGCGCACCCGTCGTCTTCACCGGCAGCAGCCAGACCGCTGGTTGGTGGCGGGGCGTCCAGGTGCAGACTGCGGGCGCGGCGATCCTGGGCTATGCTGAGGTGGCCTATAGCGGGTACTCTGAATTCGTGGGCCTGCTCAAGAGTGGCAGCGGTGCGCTGAGCGTGAGCAACAGCACCTTCCATGACATGGCGGGCGACGGCATGCGTGTTGCCGGAAATACGGGCACCGTCAGTCTCACCAGTGTCACGCTCAACAATAACAGCGGCGCGGGTCTGCGGCTCAGCAACGCGGGCCCGGTGACGGGCCAGGGCTGCATCTTCCGCGATAACGGGCAGTACGGCATCCTCCAAGACATCGGCGATAGCTTCGCCTACACCGGCAACAGCTTCAGCGGCAATGGGTGGGCCGGGGTGGGGATCAACGGCGGCACGCGCTCAACGAATATGCTGCTGAGCCCGGCGGGCAATCCCTATTTGGTGATGGGCGATGTGACCGTGGCGAGCGGGGCGACACTCACGATTGAGCCAGGTGTGCAGGTATTCTTCAACCAATACAGAGCCCTATGGGTGGACGGAGGGCTGAGCGCCGTCGGCACGGCCACCGTGCCGATCACCTTCACCGGCAGCAGCCAGACCGCTGGCTGGTGGCGCGGCATCCAGGTGCAGAATGCGGGCGCGGCGACCCTGGACTATGCTGAGGTGGCCTACAGCGGGTACTCCGAGAGCGTGGGCCTGCTCAAGAGCGGCAGCGGCGCGCTGAGCGTGAGCAACAGCACCTTCCGCAACGTCACTGGCGATGGCATCCGCATCGCCGCAGGCTATAGCAGCCTCTCTCTGGTCGGCAACACCTTTACCGGCAATAACTACGGGGTGCGGGTGGGCGTGAACGCCTCGTTTAACGACGACCGGGCGACCTTCACCGGCAACGCGGTTGATGTTTTTCTGGACGGTGGCACGATCACCCAAACCGTGATCTGGAACCTGAACTCGGCTTACGCCCTCTATGTCAGTGACAATGTGACGGTGGGAGCAGCCGGGCGGCTGGACATCCTGCCTGGCACGGTGGTGAAATTTGAACAGTACCGGCTTCTGAGTGTGGATGGACAATTGAACGCCAGCGGCACGGTGACGGAGACGATCAGCTTCACCGATTGGC
>CAIRFY010000362.1 GCA_903877945.1 uncultured Oscillochloris sp.
GCGTCGGCGTAGGCCGACGCCCGGCGGAACGCCTCGCAGGCGCGACTTCAGTCGCCCGCCGGGGGAACCTGATACATCGCATGGTACTGCGGTAAAAAAAGATGTGGGTAAAGATATGCCATGAGGGAGAAGGGCAGGGGGTGAGGATTAGTATGCCCTGCCCTACCTCTTCACAAACAGATCGTGGTTTGCCTGCACCCAGGCCACCAACCGGGTGATACCCTCGGCCACATCCACCTGCGGACGCCAGCCCAACTCGGCCTCGGCCTTAGCGATGGCGCTAATGTAGACCGGCTGGTCGCCAGGACGCCAGTCGCCCCGGCGCACGTCGATCTGGTTGCCGGTGAGCCGCTCCAGCAGCGGGCCAAACTCTGCCCAGACCGAGAGGACGTTGGTTGGCCCGCCGCCGATGTTGTAGATCCGGCCAGAAACCGTGTTGATGCGCTCCAGGGCAGCCAGGTACGCCGCCACCAGATCATCGATATAGAGCATATCGCGCACCTGCTTGCCGTCGCCGTAGATCGTGATCGGACGGCCCATCACGGCGGCGATCACAAAGTGCGCGGCCCAGCCCTGATCCTCGACGCCCATCTGACGTGGACCATAGATGCAATTCGAGATCTGGATGCCGCCGGCGACGAACAGGTGTGAGTCGTGTTCGACCTCCAGATCGTAGACCGGGGCTTCGCCTAGCTCCTCCGTCATCGCCAAGCTATCCCAAAACAGCGACCCGTCAGCGCGGTAGAGGTGCATCACCCGCTCGAAGTGTGCGGGCAAGGTCTGATTCCACTGCCAGCGCAGCAGGGCGTTCAGGCGCTGGGTGCGGTCGGGGCTGAAGGCGTAGCCGATGGCGGCCAGACGCGGGTACATGGCTGACCCACCAAGCAGGCGCACCGTCATCTGCACCGTCGTCCCGCGCTTATAGGCCGTCGGCTCGGCCTCAGTCATTGACGTCTCAATGCCAAACTCGGCCAGCAGGCCGCGCAGTTGCGTGATCCAGGCCCGGCCATTTTCCAGGTAGGCCACGTCCTTCGATTGGGCGAAGTTGGGGGCGACAGCCGTATCCACATAAACTCGGCAGAGTTCCGCGCCGAGAAAGCCACGCAGAAAGGCACGCTTCACCAGGGCGTGGCCCTGAGCGACATAGCTGGGCAGCCCATAGGCAACCCGCACTTTATCGCCAACCGGGACGCCGAGCAGCTCAAATAGCGTAAAAACTGGAATGGACTGCTGCTGGATGCGGTAGGACGTGCCTTTGATCACATGGCCGCTCGGCAGGGTTGATTCCGCAGTCCACTCGACGATCTTTGACGTAGGCAGGCCAAGCCAGCCCATCCAGGTTGCCACCTCGTCAAGCTCCTCGGGCTTGCCGACGTGCTGAACAGCGTAGGCCGGTGTTGTCCGAGCCTCGCGGGTATGGATGCTCAGGTGCCCGTCGCCGAAGAGCCGACCAACAATCTCGGTGAGGGCCAGCAGACGCTCGCCGCGCAGCGGCAGCATATCCTCGGCGATCCGCTCGGCCTCAGCGATACAGCGCGCATCGCCCGTCTTTGCTCGCACCGCCGCGAGGTAGGTCTCGGCATCGAGCACGGCATCGGGCATCTCCACGTAGGATGGAGCGTACTTCGCCTCGGGCAGCACCGCCAGGAAGTCGCCGTAGGCGCAGGACTGGTTGGTGAACAGACCGTGGGGCCGCACTACTCGGTGTTCGGGGGTGAGGGTGAGCGACATGCCGTTCATCGTGGTGATGCGGCGCACCGGCTTGACTCCGGTTTGCCAGACCTTGCGCACTCGCGTCCAGCCATAGCCGCTATGCACGATGTCGCCAGGGCGCAGAGCCGAGATCGGCTTGTGGCCGAAGGGCGTGAGTACCGGCTGGTCGGCGGCGAGACACGATTGCCGGAAGACGACCGTCTGCAAGCCGTAGATGCGGGCGTAGTCGCGCACATACTGGTCGGCGGAGCCCTTCGAGCACCCGTAGGGCGAATGGAAATCGAGCAGGTGATCCTCGGGCACACCCTCCGGCATGTCGCGGTAGGCGTAGCGGGTGGGCTGCTCCACCACGGTCACGTCCTCCATACCGCCATAGACCTTGTTGGTCGAAGCGAAGAAGACGGCGGGCGGGTGGGCGGCGAGGCGGGCCGCCTCCAGAACATTCAGCGTGCCGAAGGCATTGATCTCGAAATCGGTGCGCGGGTCGAGAACCGAGGTCGTGACCGCAACCTGGCTCGCCAGGTGGAAGATCGTCTGGTGACCAGGGACAGCGGCGGCGACAGCGGTGGCGTCGCGGATGTCGGCCTGGACAAAGCGCATGTGCGTGCCGTGCCGTTGCTGAAGCCACTCCAAGTTTAGTTGAGTGAGCGGGCGGCTCAGGTTATCAAAAATCGTCACCTGCTCGCCGCGTGTGAGCAGAGCGTCGGCCAAATTACAGCCGATGAATCCGGCACCGCCGGTGATCAGATGGTTCATGTCGAGAATCCTGTGGGGGGGCAGCTACACATCCGCAGCCAGCTCTCTTCTCGCGAGCTTCGCCTCAAGTTGCGCAACCCGTTGCAGCAGTTGTGTGTGTTCTTCGCGCAAGGCCCGTATCTGCTCCTCAAACGTACGCAGCCGGGACTCGCTATGGGTTGATTCAAGGGCGTGGATGCGCTGAGAGAGGCGCAGGACACGTGCGAGCAGGGCGTCGGTGGTACGCACCACCGCAGCGTGAAAGTGTGATGACTGCGCGATCTGCGGCTGGGTGTACCACCATGTCAGCCGACGCAGCGCCCGCTGTCCCACATTGAAGACACGGCCAACCGTGCCTTGACCGATAGACACAACCGCCCAGGGGTTAATATCCCAGCCGGCGCGCATCAGGGCCACATTCTCGGCCAGGTAGCGGTCGCCCATAAACAAGTCTTCGGGCTGGCTCTCAGGCAATGGCGACACCTCAGCCTCGCCAAGTGACCGTTCAACAGCGGCGACTGCATCGAATACATGATGACTTTTGCTGCTGGCCCACACCACGCTCATCGTCAGAGTCCCTTCTCCCACATGGGTTCCATCTAGCCCGGCGCATTATAGCAGAGACAGCCGCGTACCATCACGACACTGCTTGGATCCGTCAGGGCATGTGCAAAGTCGTGTGATCGCCGGGCAGCCCTCACCCCCCAGCCCCCTCTCCC
>CAIRFY010000363.1 GCA_903877945.1 uncultured Oscillochloris sp.
GGGAGAGGGGCAGGGGGTGAGGGCCGGAGGGTGACTTTGCACCAGTCCTACTGAGCCACAAGGAGCACAACGCCAATGATCGAGGTGATTGCCGCTGGCCCCCTCATGACCGTGCAAGATCTCGGGCGACCCAGCGCGAGGCGCTACGGGGTCTCGTCTGGCGGTGCCCTCGACGCCTTCGCCCTCGCGGCGGCGAACCGGCTGGTTGGCAATTCACCAAACGCCGCCGGGATCGAGATCACTGCTGGTGGGGCGGTGCTGCGCCTGCGCCGCCCCGCGATCATCGCCCTGACCGGGGGCGACCTGGGGGCCAGCCTCGACGGTAGGACGATCCCACTGTGGACGGCCATCCTCGCCGATGCCGGGGCTACCCTACGCCTCACCAACCGCTACGCCGCGTGGGGTGCCCGCGCCTACCTGGCCGTCGCTGGCGGCGTGAATGTACCGGTCGTCCTGAGGTCACGCGCCACCGACCTCGCCGGGGGGTTTGGCGGTATGGAGGGACGCGCTCTGCGCGCCGGTGATCTCCTCCCAATGGGGGAACCCCTCGCACGCATGGTACCCACCGTGGGCCAGTACTGGCCTGAGTCCGCCCGCCCGGCCTACGCCGCCGATCCGACCCTGCGGTTCATCCCCGGCCCGCACGTGGAGTATTTCGCTCTCGGTACGCTCGTCGCCCTGGCCGCCGTAAACCTGCGCATAAGCGCCACCTCGAACCGTATGGGCTATCGCCTAGAAGGGCTGCATCTGGCCTACGCCCGCCCGTGTAGTCTACCATCCCTCGGCGTCGTGCCCGGCAGCATCCAGGTTCCCCCCGACGGCACACCCATCTTGCTCATGGCCGACGCCCAGACCACGGGCGGCTACCCGGTGGTCGGCACGTTGATCAGCGCCGACCTGCCCCTGGCCGCTCAACTCCTCCCCGGCGACAGCCTGCGCCTCACGCCGACAACCCTGAGCGGGGCGTACGCCGCCCTGTATACACAGGCCGTCGCCCTGGCCCGCAGCCCTGAATCCAGCGAGGGCGACCTGCTGGTCGCCCTCGCGGGAGCGGCGTGCGATTGTGGATTGTAGATTGGGGATTCAGAGCTATTGCAAAGTCACCCCCCCAGCCCCTCTCCCTCACGGGGAGAATTCCGCACCAGGACGCATCCGACTCCCCCTCTCCCGCTCAGGGAGAGGGGGGTGAGGGCTGAGCGGCGATCCCACGACTTTGCATCAGCCCTGATTGTAGAGTGGGGATTATTGACCGATTGAACCCGCCGCAAGCCGCCATGCGTTAGCTGAACGGTGAGGCGGGTTTTTCTCAGGGCTTTAGCCCTTGCATTTGGCGTCCTAATGAGGTATCATATCCTACGCCGTACATACGTTCACGTGGATACCTCCGATGATTCGCACGCATATCCTTGATTGCGCGGTCGCCAATGAGCACGGCGACGTGGTGATCTTCACCGCTCGCGACATTGAGTACACGGTGACGCGGGCGATCACCAACCATGCCAAGGCCGAGGGCGCGAAACGGCTGGTGGGCGACATCCGCGACATCGCCAATGGAAAGCGGCTGAACCGCAATGCCCAGCAGAAGGTGAGCGGCTGGTCGCACGGGCGACAGATCGCGTTCCTGGTCTACAAACTCGCCGCCGAAGGGATCGCCCTGGAGCGTCAGAGCGAGGCGTATAGCTCCAAGACATGCCCCGTCTGTGGCCGACACAACAAACCCAAGGGGCGGAACTACCGCTGCGCCCGCTGTGGGTTTGTCGGCCACCGCGACGCCGTAGGGGCGATCAATCAGGAGAGTCAGGCGGTGCATGGTGCGTTCGGCCATGTGCAGGTTGGCTCCGTCACGTATCGGCGTGCGTTTGTGCGCCGTAGTTCCCCCGACACGGGGCATGTAGCTCGGGAGGCTCATCCGGCGGATGGCTCACGAGAAGCTGCGGGGCTTTAGCCCCAATACCTTTCACATAAGGAATCTGCCGCCGCTCAGCCCTCACCCCCCAGCCCCCTCTCCC
>CAIRFY010000364.1 GCA_903877945.1 uncultured Oscillochloris sp.
GAGCGGGAGAGGGGGAGTCGAAGGCATCCTGCTGCGGAATCTCCCCTCTCCCCGTGAGGGAGAGGGGCAGGGGGTGAGGGCCGGAGGGTGACTTTGCACATGCCCTGCTGATTCCGCCGAAGGTGATCTAACGAAACTCGTGGCTACCCACATCCTCGCGGTAAGTGCGACCGGGGAAGGTAATGCGCTCGGCGTTGAGCAACGCCCGCCCACGGGCACCGTTGAGGGTCACGCCCAGCCCTACCACTGTCGCCACGTGTCCGCCGGTGACGGTTATATCGGGGGGCGTGCTGTGGGAACCCAAGATCAGGCTGCTGAAGATGCCGCCCCCGCTGCGCGTAGACGGCGAGTAGCGTACCCCCGCCGGGTTGTAGGTCTGATCATGGAAAACCAGGACGCCCTCATCGACATCGCTCAGACCGCGTACAGCCCCACCGATGGAGAAGTGATGGGGGTAGCCCTGGGTCACCAGGGCCAAGCCGACACTGGCCTCGTCGCGCCAGCGCAGCGGCGGCAACTGGTGGAGTCGTCGGCCAATGGCGGCCTCGATCAGATAGGGCAGGTCGTCCTCTAGCCGTGGCAGCACCACCTGGGCCTCCATATCGCGCAGGCTACAGCGCAGGTCGGCGATGCGTGGTCCCTGGTCGGTGATGATACAGTCAATGCCGAGGATGCCCCAGTACGGCAACCCCTCGCGGGCGAGGGCGGTGATGATCGGGATGATCAGGTGGTTGTGCAGGTGTGCGCCGAGACGCCGGGAGTAGCTTGAGTTCGCGCAGGTCGCGCCCATGCCCGGTGCCAACGGGCTATCGGGCGTGGCATCGAACTGGTCGTAGATCCGTACCGGCAACAGCGGCAGTGCCGTGCTGCCATCCACAATCGCCGAGAAGCTCACGGTGATCCCAGGCAGGTACTCTTCAATCACGACGCCGTTGCTGCTACCCTCGATTGGCCGGTTGACGAACAGGCCGCGCAGAGCCTCTAGGGCGGCGTAGCGGTCGTCGTAGATGCCACCACCGGCGGCGGGGTGGTCGGCCTTGAGGACAACTGGCAGGCTGTGGGCGGCTAGGTATTTTTCAGCGGTGGATAAGCTGGTGAAGGTACGCCCGCGTGCGGTGGGCAGATGGTAGCGCTGGAGAAACTCTTTGGCGTAGCAGCGGCTCCACTCTAGGCGCGTGCTGCGCTGCGAAGCTCCGAACACCCCAATGTGCATTGCCACCACCTCATCGACCATCCCCGCCCAAAGGGGGCCGCTCTCCGCAGGGACGATCAGGTCGATCTGCTCGGCGAAGGCCCAGTGCGCCACCGCGCTGGCGCTACTGGCGTCCAGGTCAACCTGTGGGGCCAACACGACGGCCCCGCCGTTGCCGGGCGCACAAAACACCTCGGTACTAGGGCTGGAAAAGAGCTTCCAGACCAAGGCGTGGGCGCGTCCGTCTGTGCCAAGGACGAGGATCTTCATACGTGTCGTCGCATAGCCTTACGACCAATACCTTTCGAATAAGCCGATCCCGTGCCGACCTTGCCCCCTCACCCCCTGCCCCTCTCCCCGTGAGGGAGAGGGGGCTGGGGGGTGAGGGCGGAGCGGCGGGAGATTCCTTATTCGAAAAGTAGTGCCCCTACAACCGCACGGCAGCAATCAGGTTGCGGATAAGCATCACGTTGGTCACCGGGCCGGTGCCCCCAGGTACGGGCGTAATCGCGCCAGCCACCTCCGCCACGGTGGCGAAGTCTACGTCACCGATCAAACTGCCGTCGGCAGCCACGTTCGTGCCGAAGTCGATCACCACCGCGCCGGGGCGGATCATCTCCGCCGTGACCAAGCCAGGTCGCCCGGCGGCCACGCAGACGATCTCGCACTCACGCAGAACAGCCCCCAGGTCGGCGGTGCGCGAGTGGCAGATGGTGACCGTGGCGTCGGCCTGGATGAGCAACTGGGCCATGGGCCGCCCGACGATGGCTGATCGTCCGATCACGGCGGCGCGTTTGCCCCGTAGCTCGATTCTATTACGGCGCAGCAGTTCCATGCCGCCAGCCGGTGTATTTGGCACCAGGGCTGGCCGACCCTGGGCCAGCAGCCCGGCGTTGATGGGGTGAACACCATCGACATCCTTGCGATGGTTGATCCGCATGATCGCGGCATCGGCGTTCAGATGGGACGGCAGCGGTAGTTGGAGCAAAATTCCGTCAGTAGCCGGGTCGGCATTGAGTTCGTCAATTGTCACATCCAGTTGCACCTGAGCGGCGTTGGCTGGCAGAGTGAGCAGGCGGAAGCGGGCGCCCACAGTGGTGCAGAGCTTCTCGATGCTGCGCACATAGCGGGTTGATGCGGCGTCGCCGAGTACCTGGATCACAGCCAGCCCTGGGGCACGACCGATCTTCTGGCTGATGCTGGTGATGTCAGCCTGGGCCGCCGCACGCAGTTCCATAGCGAGGGCTCGTCCGTCAAGAATGGTAGCGGTCACGTATGTTTCTCTCTCTATCAAATGCAAAATGCAAAATGCAAAATTGGCTTTTGCATTTTTGCATTTTGCATTCATCCATTAATCCGGCTGCGCACAATTTCGAGGATACCCCCTGCCTCTTCACCAAGTCCAATGATCATGTCTTCGATCCGAGCGCGGGTCTCACGAACAAAGATCTTATCCTCCAGCCCCGAGAGGTTAATCTCAACATTGAGCACAGCGCTCTGCACCGTGGCGCGAGCCAGCAGGGCGGCCACGCCAATATCGCTTACGATCAGGCGTGAGCAATGGCTGGCCAGGGATGTGCAGAGGGGCATCAGGGCGGCGGCGGCCTGCGCGGTGCGCAGAGGCACCTCGGCTGCCACGCGGGTGACCTTCTGGATGGCGGCCTGGCGGCTGGCTGCGTCTGCGTCGGTGGTACGCGGCAACTTGTAGGCCGCCGAGAGCCGCCCAAAAACCTCAATGTCCTCTTGGGCGAGAGCCTGTAGCTCGTGGCGCAGCCCTTCGGCACGCTCCTGGATTCGGCGCACCTCGCCCTCGATCTCGGCGAACTGCTTTTTACCAATCGTGAGGGAGCAGACCATACTGATGAGACCGGCGGCCATGGCTCCGCTCAGACTGGCAACGCTTCCGCCACCAGGAGTCGGCGCACTGGATGCGAGATTGCCGAGAAACGTATTGATCGTCTGCTCACTGAGGGTAGTGGTCATCTGGATGTCTCCTTCCCTGATGCCATGCCGTGATCGGCGCGGCTTCTGCCACCATTATAGCAGCCAGTGAGGGCTAGGGGATAGAGTCTTCTTCTATGGTGTGTGGCGGTGAATCTGGCAGATGTCACCAAAGATCGTGCTACACTAGCGCCCAACGGGCTGCGCTGGTTCAAACAATGTGGGGCTGAACGCGCATGTGGTAGGAGGCGTGGTGATGGCGAAGCGGCAGATTTCTCTTGCGGGAAAGGTGGCGGTGATCACTGGCAGCACGCGCGGCATTGGCCGGGCGGTGGCTGAGCGTTATGGGCGCGCCGGTGCGCGGGTGATGGTCTCATCCTCACGCGCCGATGCGGTGTCTCAGGCCGTGGGTGAACTGCGCGCCCAAGGGATTGTCTGCGAGGGCGTGCCCTGTGACGTGTCTGACCTGAGCCACGTGCAGGCCCTCATGCGGCGGGCGCTCGACGCCTTTGGCCATGTGGACATCTGGATGAATAACGCGGCGGTGTCCGGGCCGTTTGGACAGACGCTGGATGTGTCGCCGGAGGAGTGGCGGCGGGTGCTGGAGGTGAACGTCTTCGGCTGCTACCACGGCTGCATCAGCGCCCTGCCCCACATGATCGAGCGGCGCTCGGGTAAGATTATCAACGTCTCGGGCGGCGGTGCCATGCGCGCCCAGCGCTTTTTGAGCGCCTACAGTACCTCGAAAGCGGCCATTGTCCGGCTCACCGAGGGCTTCGCCCGTGACTATAACGACCGCCCTTACCTCTCGTTCAACGTGCTTACGCCCGGCATGGTGCCCACTGACATGATGAATAGCTTCCGCACCGTCGGCTCGGGTGCCGAGGCGATTAAGGCGCTACCGAAGGTCATGAAGATTTTTGGCACCACCGCTGAGGAGACGGCTGATGTGGCCCTCCACATGGCGTCGAGCGCGACCGACGGGGTCAGCGGGAAGGTCTTTGAGTTGATGCCGCGCCGCCGGGTGTTCTGGCGGCTGGTTACGGCAGCCCTGCGCTGAGGGATTGTGGATTTTAGACATGGTTCAGAACAGCTTTACAGTGTGGCAGAGACGCGAGGAGGCGAGGAGGCGAGGAGGCGAGGAGGCGAGGAGGCGAGGATGCGAGGATGCGAGGATGCGAGGATGCGAGGATGCGAGGGGGCGAGGATGCGAGGGGGCGAGGA
>CAIRFY010000365.1 GCA_903877945.1 uncultured Oscillochloris sp.
GGGAGAGGGGCAGGGGGTGAGGGTCGGCGGGTAACTTTGACGTGGCCCTAGGCCATTTCAACCAACTATGTGGAGTGGTACAATTGGGGGCGCCTAGCCCTCCAGAGACCACTCCATGAAGCGAATCTCCCTACTTCTCTTGCTGCTGATCCTGTCAGGTGTTTTGTTCGCACGGCCTCAACCTAGCTTCGCGCAGGCTATTTATTTTGAGAATACCAGTTCGACGATGATCGTCCTGGGAAATAGCTTCTATGAGGTTGGGATACACAAGGCGAACGGGGCCATCGCCTACATTACCGATAAGGCAACCGGGCAACACATCTCTGAAGGGTCGCGGTACGGATGTTTGTGGGGTGCCTACGGGGCGCAGGCTGGCTATATTGGCGGGTGTAGCTACACCGCCGGTACGGCGAGCGCCTTCAGCTACACGTGGTCGGCAGCGGATGCGCGCCTGTCGCTGCGCTACACGCCCAATCCCGCTCGCACCAACCATGCAACGGCGCTGGTTACGCTGACTGCCTCGCAGGATCGCTGGTTCGACCTCCAGCTTCAGATGGAGAACCATCTTGGCGGAACGCTCGACTATGTGCTTTTTCCCTCTGACATGGTGTTTCGCGAGGCGGATCTTCAGGCGGTGTACCTGCCGGTTTCGCCGGGAATTGTGCTGAAACCGGCCTTCTTCGCGCAGAATCGCTCCTATGTTGCGGCATATCCCGGCGACCTGTTTGCCGACTTTATGGCCCTGACATCCGGCAGCGGATCGATCAGCATGTACGCGCTGTACGACCAGGGAACCGCCATCAGACCGCTGGTGCTGGGGTTCAATCACGATGATGGTTTTCTTCAGGATAGCAGCTACTGCTACCGCTCTTTTGGTGCCCGATTGCCCGATGGGGGGGTCTGGGTTTCGCCACGGGTGCGGGTGCGGGTTGGCCAGCCGGTCACAGAGAGCGTACAGGCGTATCGCAGCGATAACGGGATCGATAGGTTTGACTCGCTAACCACTAAAACCGGGGCGCGCTACACGCAGATCGTGCAGTCACCGCTTTTGAAGGCGGACGTATCCCAACTCGCGATCCCTTTTACACAGTATGCGGCCCTCCTCTCCCGCGTGCCTGCGCCCGGCATCCTTCATCTGTTGGCCTTTCAGCCGGGGGGATTCGATGAGAATCACCCCGATATGCTCCCGCCAGCAGCGACATGGGGCAGCATCGCAGATATGGCGGCGATGATCCAGCAGGCCCAGGCTATGGGCTTTCTGGTCATGCCGTACATCAATCCAACCTGGTGGAATGATCAGTCGCCCACGCTACAGTCGGTCATCGCCGCCGGTCGGCTCACCGATGTGGCCGCCTTAAACTCGCCCGGTGTCCCCCGCTATGAGGTTTATGGCCCCCACACGGGCTATGTGGTCTCCCCCTACTCGCCCCTGGTGCGCCAGCGCATCGATCAGCTTATGGGCGATATGACCCGATCCATCTCCGGGGATCTGGTCTTTGAGGATCAGATCGGCGCACGCACGTGGATCTTTGATCACAGTGCCTTTTCACCCGATCCAACGGCCTATGCGCAGGGCTGGCTGACCCACACCCGCACGTACAGCCGCACCTTGCTGATGACCGAGGGCGCGATGGATCGCCTCGCGGAGACGGAGCTTGGCTTTCACGGGGGTGTATTCTTGGCTGAGCAACTGCACCAGACAGATGGGCGCTGGGGGAGTGGGACGTGGGAGCCCTACCCGATTTTGCCGCTCATGCTGCGCGATAAAGTCCTGCTCTACCAGCATAACCTGGCACCGGAGAGCTTCACCACCACTAAGGCAACGCTGGCATGGAATATGGCTTTTGGCTATATGCTGAGCTACGACCTCGGGTGGACAAACTTTGGCGGTGGGGTCAGTGACCCCTGGCTCGCTGTGGTGACGGCCTTCCAGCGGGAGGTGTTCTCGCGCTATGCGGGCGAGTTGCTGCTGAGGTATATCGACATGGGGGATGGGGCGACCCGCAGCGTGTTCGAGCATGTTGCCGTGATCACAAACTGGAGCGGCACTATGCCGTATACGGTGGGGCCGTATATGCTCCCGCCCTCTGGTGCGATGGTGACGAGTGATGATGGCAGCCTGATCGCGGGCGTGTTCAGCAGCTATAATGGCCGCCCGCTACGGACCGGTGATCATTACCTGATTGAGCAGCGCCATGCCAATACGATCACCGTGCGCCAGCCAATGGGTGATGATACCGAACTGACGGTTCGCAGCATGCCGGGATGGCAGGGCGCTGATGCGCCGGTGGTCTGGGCCGTTAGCGCGAACGGGACGCTGCTAGGCAGTGTCGCCAGTTCAATGACGGCTGACGGTGTCACCTTTGGGTACCAGCGCCAGATCGCGGGGGTCGCGATTTCCTCTTACCGGATCGTCCAGGGTATGCGAATCTTTATGCCATTGGTCGAGCGGTAGGACAAGGTTCGCAGGTTCTTGACAAATTTGCTACCGGATAGCCCTCACCCCCTGCCCCTCTCCCTCACGGGGAGAGGGGAGATTCCGCAACAGGAAGCGTCCGACTCCCCCTCTCCCGCTCAGGGAGAGGGGGCTGGGGGGGTGAGGGCTGAGCGAGGCAGAACTGCGCACACGCCACCGTTTCATGCCGGTCACCGCCTCCGTCGCCAAAGCCAGTGAGCCACCAGCACGGTTCCCGTCAGCGCGCCCCCCGCCGCCAGCAGCCAGAAGGGCTTGAGCCAGCGCGCCCAGCCCGGCACCGGTAGGATACTGAGATTGGCCTCCGGCGCGAGCAGCGCCGCCGCAGGCTTCTCGCTCCCGTCGATGCGGATGATACCTAAATGGCGCTGCGGCCCGGTTTGCCACGGCCAGCGCCCGGCGACCGTCGCCGGGACACTGGCGAAGTCGTAGAGCGTCCAGGCTAGATGGCCGGTGGAAGGATCGAGACTCCGCAGCCGGTACAGCAACTCGGCGTAGTACGCGGCTTGCTCGGCCTCGGTGTGGCCGTTGGGGAAGACGCTGTTCCAGGTTGGCAGGCCAAACTCACCCAGCAGCAGCAGTTTGTTCGGCGCTGCTTGGCGCAGCGCCACGTAGGCAGCGGTAAAGGATTCTGCCGTCGCATAGTAATGAAATTGCACAAGATCCACCTGTTGGACAAGACGCTGCGCAGCGGCGGGACTCGACCAGCCGATTGTCAGCAGGTGGTTCGGATCGTAACTGTGGGCCAGGCCAGCAATATGCGTCAGCCAGGCATCGACGATCTGTGTCCCGACACGCCGATCATCAAGATCTGGCTCGTTCTTCAGATCCCAGGCCAGGATGGCCGGGTGCCCGGCAAAGTGGGTCAACAGCGTCGCCAACTGGCGGTCGGCATCGGCCCAGTGCAGCAGGCTGTAGTCGGCGTGGAAGTCAAAGAGGGTGACGATCAGCTTGAGATTCTGTGCCTCGGCCCGGTCGAGCAGGTCGCCCAGGCGATCACGCATGATCGACTCCACACGCGGGCCGCCGAACTGCTCGTAGGGCACGAAGATGCGGATCGTGTTCAGCCCCAAACCCTTGATCCGGCTCAGGTCGCGGTCGATCACCGCCGGGTCGTACTGCGGCCAGAAGGTATCCCAGGGCGTGGCTTGCGGGTAGTAGTTGATCCCCGCGACCCGGAAGGGCGCGCCATCAACACGCAGTCCCGTCCGATCAATAACGGCGCAGCCCGGACATGCCGGGGCGGGCGGCGTGTTGTCCGCCCCGGTCGCCGCACGGCGCACCCAATGGCGCACATGCCACAGCCCATCCTCCAGCAGCATCACCACATCGTAGTCGGCACGAGTCTCCTCTACGCTGATAATCGCCCCTGCATCGTCGCGGATTACGTGGACGACTGTGGCGTCGTGATCGGTGAATGCGATGATGGAGCCTTCGGCGCTGGAGAGGTGCAACTGGAGGTGGTGGGCGGTATCGGCCTGCTCAATGGAGAGTCCGTCGGAGTGAGTCCGCCGCACGGCGGCGCTTACCTCGGCCAGGGCCGGCCCCGTAAAATAGGTCGTCAGCCCGTGGGGTTCGCCCTTCTGGTAGGAAAGGTTGATTTGGAGCCAGGCGCGGATGTAGACAGACTCGATCTGGCTGCGGGTAAGCGGGTCAATCTGCCGCCCGCTGTCGGCGTCGTCCGCTGCCCACGAGAGCGCAACATGCAGATCCGGTGGCACGTTTGGTACAATATTCAGCGCACTGGCTGGCTCGGCACCGCGCTCGAACGAGGCCAGCAGGTTCGCGGCCCCACTGACGACGGCCCAGGCTCCGGCGAGAGTCAGGGCGAACAACAGTGCCCAGATGATCAGCTTAAGGTGTGTTTTCCGCATCGTTACGGCACACTGAAGCTCGCCTGGCCAACCCCAGTGCCGATGTCTACCCTGATCTGATAGTCGCCGGAGAGGAGTTCGCTCCGCCGAAGCGTCAGCCTCGCCAGCCCGCCCAGCGTCTCCGCCTCGCGCTGATGCGTTACGCCATCGGGGCCGATAAGGGTGATCTGAATGGGTGTGCCATTCGGCACAAATTGGCCGAGTGCGGCTAACAACGGCCCGGCAACAATGGACACCGTGCCACTGGTTTGATCAATGCTTACCGTGACCGGGATGGCCCCCACCGCTAGGCCGGGCGCAAAGACAATCAGGAGCGCGGCACTTTCGACCCCGTAAAGAGTTGCGCGCACCGTGATAGCTCCCGGCTCACTGGGAGCCTGGAGTTGGGCCTCGGCAACACCGTCAATGGTGTAGGCCGGGATGAGCCGTGGCTGTCCGCTCGGTGTCTCGGCGACAAACGTGACCAGCGTGCCGTCCAGCATCTGGTTGCCATAGACATCCGTAATCGGATCGGTGCGCAGTGTCACCAACTGGCGACCATCGGCGGGCATGTCGCTGGGGCTGGCGCTCAGGCTGAACGGGCCAGGCCAGCCAGGAGTCTCGATCTGGTTGGCGTCCGGGCCGTGGGCGTCCCCTGCCGTCACGCTGATTGTGGTGCGTCCGGCATGGGTAGAACTGGAGATACGCCGCCATGCCAGCAAATGCGTCACGGGCGCGCTGAACGTCTCAGGTGAGCCATCCGGTCGCCGGATGCGGAACTGGAGCGTGGTGCCTTCCGCCACCGGGTTGCCGAAAGCGTCGAACGGGATGGCGATGACGCTGCCCCAGTGCGCGCCATCGGCGATGAGCGAGTGCGGGCCAACCAGCGGTGTGACCGGATCAACCGGCTGGCCGGGGCTGATCATCAGATCAGCGCGGCCCTCGGCGGCATCGGCGTGCGCCACCAGGGTGACGAGTCCGGCCACCTGAGTATCTGCTGCGGGAATCCGAAACTCGGCCCGCCCCGCCTGGAACGGCGCACGGTAGAGCAGCGGCCCGTAACTGCCCTCAATCACCAGCGCCACGATCATTCCGTCAGGCGCGTCAGATCGCTCCGCCGCCAGCGTCACCGGCTGCCCGGCGGCAATAGTGGCAGGCGCTCGTAGGTTCAGCGCCCCAGAGAGCGTTGGCCCAGGTTGAGTCAGTGTGCGGGCGCAGCCTGTCATCAGGATGAGCAACAGGGTGAGCAGCAGGGTGAGCAGACTCGCAGACACCGAGCCTCTGCAGAACCTTCGTCCGACATTTTGCATCTTGCATTTTGCATTTTGCATTCTCACTGACTGCTCCCCTCAAAGGCGTGGATGCTGACCCGCAGCGCGGCGAATCCCATCTCCGGCGGCAGCGGGATGCGTTCACGCCAGGGTGTATTGGCGCTGACCTCGGGGAGCAGCGCGGTGCCGAACAGTCCGCTCTGCTGGCTCACCGTCGTCACATTCCCAGAGCTGTCCAGGGGAATATCCATCACCTGGGTACGCTGCGGGCGCACCGCGTCGCGGATGTAGACGTGATCGACCCAGGCGACCTGGCCTTTCGCATCGTAATAGGTCAGCAGCACATGCGGGATTGTCGCCTCGGCGGTGCCGGTGTTCAGCAACTGGCCGTGCAGATGCATGGATCCGTCGTCGGCACGCGAGATCTCCAGGTTTTGGAGGGTTACGTTGCGGCTCAGGTCGTGTTGGGTGATCACCGCCTTGGCATAGACATCGAACGACTGCACCGGCCTCGTCAGCAGCGGCGGGGTGAATGCCCCCGGCTTGAAGGTCTTCAGGTCAAGTGTGTCGGTCAGCACCGCGCCCGCCACGCCCTCGAAGTCCACCCGAAACGGCGTCACCTCCTTCGGGAAGAGCTTGTGCATGATCACCTCCTGGGCGTTATAGCGCGAAAGCTCGCCACCAGCAGCGTCGTGCAGGAATGCCGTCACCGTCACATCGGCGGGATCCGAACTGGTATTGATCAGCTCGCCGACGACGCTGTAGCGCCCGACGTGGCGCACCAGGCGCGCCGAGAGAATCTGGAGATCGGGGCGATCAAGAATATCGGCAAAGTCCGTGGGCAGACCGATCACCCGGCGTCGGCTGGTCGCCACCCAGCCAACCTCGCCCCGACGGAAAAACGGCTCTGGCGGCACCGTCACATCAACCGGGTCGGACTCGATATACCAGCGATCATCGCGCAGCACCAGCGTGAGCTGTTGTGTGGTCGGGTAGGTCGAAAGCGACGTGACCCAATCGGTTTGAACGAGCATACTGATCCGGCTGGGTTCAGTTGAGACGATCTGGACGCGGACATTGTTGAGCTTGCCGTAGGACGCAACCATGCCCCCTTTGACCGAGAGGTCGAGCAGGTACTGGTCGTAAGGCGGGCGCGACAGCGGATCGAGCCGCGCATATGCCTGGCTAAAGCGGCGGAAGTCCAGATCGTCGTAGTACTGCTGAACGATGGTGGTTGGGGTGCGTGCCTGGCTCAGATACCACATCCCGCCGCTGGTCAGCGATGCCAGGCCAATAGCGATGAGCAAGGCGAGGCGCACATGCTGGGCCGTGGGAGTGGCCGGGCGCGGGCGGGGCAGTCGCCTGATCCACTCCAGCCAGACCTGCCAGGGTACTGCTGACGAGTCATCGCCGGGGGGAAGCGCCGACCATGCCAGCAAACGCTGGTCAATCCACGTCCAGATCCGCTGCCCCCGCCCAGCGACATCGGCCCGCGTCCACAGCGCGTGCGCCCACAGCCGCAGGCGGCGGAAAGGTCGGGCGAGAGCAGCCCAAACATGTCCACGGATGTGCAGCGGCGTATGCAGGCCGCTCTCCTCATTCAGGTTCAGCAGCCAGCGCAGGTAGGGCAGCCAGAACGGCGAGGCAAAAGCAATCAGCGCCATGACGATTGCCATGAGCGGGACGGTACCCCACATCACCCGCTGGTAGAGCGGAATCTCACGCCGTGGCAGCACCTCGGGCAGCGGCGGAATATCCTCGCGCTCCCAGACCATGATCCCGTTCTCCAGGCGCTGGAGCCGGTGCCAGCCCGAGAAAAACAGCAGCGGATCGTAAAACTGGTCGTTCGAAAAGACAAACTTCAAGTTGTACTTATCCGGCACGGCTAGGAACTGCTGGAGCGAGCCGATACCAGGCACACCGCTATACTTCGCGCCCTCCAGCCGCTCCACCGGCGTACTAGTCATTTCAGGCAGACGCCGGGCCGAGTGGTAGTTTCCATCAACTGAGTTAGCCATCGTCTGGGCTGAGAGCCAGGCCATCTGGTCACCGAAACCGAGGGTCAAGTAGCGCCAGCGCCAATGTTCATCTTTGGTCAGAAACGTGGCAATCGGCTGGAAGTCAATCGGGTCAGGTTGGAAGCGGCGATACTGGGTCAGGTTGGCGACAAAGAACGAGATCACCAGGTAGATGAAGATGAGCAGAACCTGGATGAGACGCCAGGTAATATCGCCAAACTGCTCGCGCAGGTAGGTAGCCAGGCCACGATGCTGTAGACTGACGACAAACTCACCGACGAGCGGCAGCATGGTGATCGTCGCCCAAAAGGTAAAGCGGTCGAGGGTCAGCACATCAAAGGCACCGCCCAGGAGCATTTTAGGGAAAGGCGTCGTGCCGCCGGTGCCCAGAAAGACCAACATCGCCAGCGAGAGAGTCATCGGCCATGCGCGGGTGGTCAGTCCCTTATAGAACACATAGGGCAGGGTGAGCAGCGTCAGACCATAGGGGATGAGCCAAAAAACCAACCCGGCGCTGGTGTTGACGATGAAGGAGTCCCGCGAGGCGTGCGGGATGGAAACTTGGGTAATCGGATCGGCCTTGCTCCAGAGCCAGTACGGGAGAACGACCAAGATCAGGGCGGCGATCAGACCTGGGCCGTAGATAGCTGCGCGGATTGTTACGGGCAACACCCGGCGCACCCGACGCATGATCAGCGGGCGCAGGTTGGCCCATGTCACTCGGGTTGGGTGCTGAGGTGGCTCGTCAGGCAGCGGCTGGTGGAAGGCAATCACGATTGACGAGGCAATCACGGGTGCCACAAAGAAGATCGCGCCAAACAGGGTGGTGACATGATGGCCCGCCGTGGTCGCAGCGTTCAGCAACCACGCCGTGATCAGCCAGCGCACACGCCCTTCGTCCAGCCAGCGCTGCACAAAAGGCAGGGCGTTGAGCAAGAATCCGAGCGAGAACATCGTGGGCAACTGCCCAAAAACATGCACCGTCTCGGCGATACACGAGGCGAAGACGAGTAGGAGCGCGGCGTAGCCAGCAGCCTCCTCGCTCGCCCAGATCTTCGCGAAGCGGTAGATCCCCAGAGTGACATTGAGCACCGCTAAGAGCGCCACAATCACGAAACCGGTCTTCAGGCCCACCGCATACGAGAGCAAGGCAATTGACTGCTGAGAGCCGGGCGGGTAACTGGTCATCGGGAATCCGGTGTACCAGCGCGGCTCCCAGTGATCAAACCACATACGAGCGTAGTGGTCGGCAAAGAAAATATGGACGTAGGCGTCGTAGGTGTGGGTGTAGGTGCCGCTGAGCAGGAGCGCGCCGTGGTAGGCAAGGGCGATAGCCAGCGCCAGAAAGAGGAAGGGGTTATACCGGCTCAGGAGTGAGCGCATGGTCGTAGTCTCCCGTAGTCTTTCTGTAGTTTCCCTATAGTTCTTGAGATTGTCACGTATAGCAATCCTAAACTGGTTATGAAGAAGGAGTCGAGCCTTTAGGCGGCCTTATCCGGCTAAAGCCTTGACTCCACACAACAACCCCAAGAGGATTGCTATAGTATGTGTAAACGGCTAGGATCAATACTTTTCAAATAACGAATTTACCGTCGCTCAGCCCTCGCCCTTGCCATCGTTGACCGACGGGCGGCACAATCCTGTGCTATAATCGCTCGCCGGTACGTGCGTTACGTTCCGGCGAACGCCGTCACATGAGGAACACGGGTCATGACAGATCGGCCGAGCATCACCGCATTCTTCCCAGCCTGCAATGACGCTGGCACGATTGGGAGTATGATCGTCAGCGTCATCGGCGCACTGGAAGAGATCACCGACGACTACGAGGTCATCGTGGTGGAGAACGGCAGCACCGACTACACCGTCGATGTGCTTGAGTCGCTCGCCAGTCACTATGAGCGCCTGCGGATTTTCACCCACCGCAAGGCTCTCGGCTACGGCGGCGCGCTACGTGTCGGGTTCGCTAGCGCCACCAAGGATCTGATTTTTTACACCGACGGCGATGCCCAGTACGACCCGCGTGAGATCAAGCTGCTCATGCCCGCCCTCACCGACGATGTCGATATTGTCAACGGCTGGAAGATCGACCGTGGCGACCCGCTCCACCGCAAGATCATCGGGCGGATCTACCATCACCTTGTCAAATTCCTCTTCAGCTTCCAACTGCGCGATGTAGACTGCGACTTCCGCCTCATCCGGCGCGAGGTCTTCGATGTGTTCGATCTCGAGTCGGACAGCGGGACGATCTGCCTGGAACTGGTAAAAAAGCTCCAGGACGCCCAGTTCCGCTTCGCTGAGGTTCCGGTTCACCATTACCACCGCACCTACGGCAAGAGCCAGTTCTTCAACTTCCCCCGGCTCTGGCGCACTGGCGTGCAGCTCATTCAGCTCTGGTGGAAGTTGGTGGTGCGCCACGAGCACCTGCGCCGCATCGCCCGCCGCCGCGAGTCGCTTCCGGCGAGGAACAAGGGCTAGGGCCAATACTTTTCACATAACGAATCTGCCGCCGATCAGCCCTCACCCCCCAGCCCCCTCTCCCTTCAAAGGGGGGGGCTGAACAGCGATA
>CAIRFY010000366.1 GCA_903877945.1 uncultured Oscillochloris sp.
ACAAAAAAAAGCGCGGAGGCGATGATGTCGCCTCCGCGCTTTTTTTTGTGGGGACTACTCCTCCATCGTGGAGATGTCACCGTCCGGCAGGCCGAGGGCACGGGACTTGAGCACGCGGCGCATGATCTTGCCCGAGCGAGTCTTCGGCAGCGAGGTCACGAAGGTGATGGCGTCGGGGCGAGCGATAGGGCCGAGCTCGTGGCCGACGTGGGCGCGCAGCTTCTCCTCTAGGTCGTGGCTGCCCTCAAAACCGGTGCGCAGCATCACAAAGGCGTGGATGGCGTTGCCCTTCACCTCGTGGGGCAGGCCAATCGCCGCCGCCTCCGCCACCGCCGGGTGGCTGACCAAGGCACTCTCCACCTCGGCGGTGCCCAGGCGATAGCCCGAGACCTTGATCACATCGTCGAGGCGACCGATCACCCAGATGTAGCCGTCCTCGTCCTTGCGGGCGCTGTCGCCGGCAGCGTAAATCCCCTTCAGCCGCGACCAGTAGGTGTCTACATAGCGCTGCGGGTCGTTCAGCAGCGTACGCATCATGCCGGGCCAGGGGCGCTTGATCACCAGCAGGCCGTCCTCGTTGGGGGCACAGGGCGAGCCGTCATCGTGGATCACGTCCACATCCATGCCGAGGAAGGGCTTGGTCGCCGAACCGGGCTTGAGCGGCGTCACCGGGGTCGGTGTGATCATAAAGTGGCCAGTCTCGGTCTGCCACCACGTATCCATGATCGGGCAGTTCTTGCTGCCGATCACCTCGTAGAACCACTTCCATGCCTCGGGGTTGATCGGCTCGCCGACCGAGCCGAGCAGGCGCAAGCTGCTCAGGTTGTGGCGCGAGGGCCACAGCTCACCGAAGCGCATCAGGCCACGGATGGCCGTGGGCGCGGTGTAGAGAATCGTCACTCCGAGGCGGGCCACGATCTGCCACCAGCGGTCGGGGTAGGGGTAGTTCGGCGCACCCTCGTACATCACCGAGGTAACGCCGCAAAGCAGGGGCGCGTAGACGATGAACGAGTGGCCGGTGATCCAGCCTGGATCGGCGGCGCACCAGTAGCGATCCTCGTCCTTAACATCGAAGACGTAGCGCAAGGTGGTACTCGTGCCAACCTGGTAGCCGCCGTGGGTATGGACAACGCCCTTGGGCTTGCCGGTGGTACCCGAGGTGTAGAGGATAAACAGCATATCCTCGGCATCCATCTGCTCGGTTTCGCAGGGCACGTTGGCGATGGGCAGGTGGAGCAGGTCGTGCATCCAGAGGTCGCGGCCCTGTACCATCTCGACCTTATGGCCGGTGCGCTTAAACACCAGACAGGTCTGCACGGTGGGGGTACGCGAGAGCGCCTCATCGACGATCTTCTTCAGCTCGATGATCTTATTGCGCATGTAACCGCCGTCGGCGGTGATCAGCACCTTGCTCTTGGCATCGGCCAGGCGGTCGGACAGAGCGGCCTCGGAGAATCCGCCGTAGACGACCGAGTGGGCCGCGCCAATCTTGGCGCAGGCGAGCATGCTGAACATCAACTCAGGGATGCGCGGCATGTAGATCGTAACAATGTCGCCCTTTTTCACGCCCATGCTCTTGAGCACATTGGCGATCTTGCTGACCTCGCGGTTGAGCTTGAAGAAGGAGAATGTCCGCTCGGTACCGTCCTCACCCTCCCAGATCAGGGCGAGCTTATTCTTACGCCACGTCTTCAGGTGGCGGTCAATCGCATTGTGGACAATATTCGTCTTCGCGCCGGTGAACCACTTGTAGAAGGGCGCGTTGCTCTCGTCGACAACCTTCTCCCAGGGGCTGAACCACTCAAGCTGGTTCGCCATATCGGTCCAGAAATCTTCGTTATTGGTGAGTGTCCACGCATACAGCTCATCGTAGCTGGAAAAACCCTTTGATCGGGCGTAGGCCATCACGTTGCTGTTCTCGACGATGGTCTCACTCGGGTGGTAGATCTGACTCGTTTGTGGGCCAACCACATCGTGGGACTCGGACATGGGGTAACCTCCTTGTTCCTCTGGATAGACGCCTATAACCGCATAATTATAAGGGATATTTCCGTCCGGCCCTCACCCCCAGCCTCTCTCCCTCAGGGCTGATGCAAGGTCGTGTGATCGCCGATCCGCCCTCACCGCCCCCGCCCCCTCTCCCTGAGCGGGAGAGGGGGCGGGGGGGTGAGG
>CAIRFY010000367.1 GCA_903877945.1 uncultured Oscillochloris sp.
AAAATCCAAAATCCAAAATCTAAAATCCAAAATCACTTATAGCTCCGCTGGCTCGGGTGGACGTACTCAAACTCCAGGGGCTCCTTATTCAGTTGGGGCTTAGCGAGATCCCCGCTGTAGGCCCAGGCCGCCACGTACGAGAAGTTTACGTCGTCGCGCTTGGCCTCACCCTCCTCGGTCTGGCTCTCCTCGCGGAAGTGGCCGCCACACGACTCGGTGCGGTGCAGGGCGTCGATACACATCAGTTCGGCCAGTTCAAAGAAGTCGGCCACCCGTCCAGCCTTCTCTAGCGACTGGTTCATCTCCTCGTTGCTCCCAAGCACCTTCACATTCATCCAGAACTCCTCGCGCAGCACGGGGATGCGCGCCAGGGCCTGGCGTAGACCAGCGTCGGTGCGCCCCATGCCGCACTTGTCCCACAGCAGCTTGCCCAGCTCGCGGTGGAACGAGTCTACCGTGCGCGTGCCGTTGATGCCTAGCAGTTTCTTTGTCCTGCCCGTCACCTCGGCCTCGGCTTGGGCGAACTCAGCCCGGTCGGTGCCCATGTTGTCGGCCTTAACCTGGGCCAGATAGTTGCTCAGGGTGTAGGGCAGGACGAAGTAGCCGTCGGCCAGACCTTGCATCAGGGCCGAGGCTCCCAGGCGGTTCGCCCCGTGATCCGAGAAGTTCGCTTCGCCGCCCACAAACAGGCCGGGGATGCTGCTCTGGAGATTGTAGTCCACCCACAGGCCGCCCATCGTATAGTGGATGGCCGGGTAGATCCGCATCGGCATCTCGTAAGGATCATCGCCGGTGATCTGCTTGTACATATCAAAAAGGTTGCCGTAGCGCTCGGCGATCACCTTCTTGCCCAGACGCTTGATCGCGTCGGCGAAGTCCAAGTAGACCCCCAGGCCACCGGGGCCGACGCCGCGCCCGGCGTCGCAGACCTGCTTGGCGTTGCGCGAGGCCACGTCACGCGGCACCAGGTTGCCGAAGCTCGGGTAGCGATCCTCCAAGTAGTACTCGCGCTCCTTCTCCGGGATGTCCTTCGGGGTGCGCGTATCGCCCTTCCTCCTCGGCACCCAGATCCGCCCGTCGTTGCGCAGCGACTCGCTCATCAGCGTCAGCTTGCTCTGGTGGTCGCCGGTGACGGGGATGCAGGTCGGGTGGATCTGCGTGTAGCAGGGATTAGCCAGGAAAGCCCCCTTGCGGTGGGCGCGCCAGATCGCCGTGTTGTTACAGCCCTTGGCGTTCGTACTCAGGTAGAAGACATTTCCGTAGCCGCCGGTAGCCAGCACCACCGCGTCGGCCACATGCCGCTCGATCTTGCCCGTCACCATATCGCGGGTGATGATCCCACGAGCGCGCCCGTCAACCACCACCAGGTCGAGCATCTCGGTGCGCGAGAACATCTTTACCGTGCCGGCGGCGATCTGGCGGGCCAGGGACGAGTAGGCCCCCAGCAAGAGTTGCTGGCCGGTCTGCCCACGGGCGTAGAAGGTGCGGCTCACCTGAGCGCCGCCGAAGGAGCGGTTGTCCAGGTAGCCGCCGTACTCGCGGGCAAAGGGCACGCCCTGGGCCACACACTGGTCGATGATATTCACCGACACCTGGGACAGGCGGTACACGTTACTCTCGCGGGCGCGGAAGTCGCCGCCCTTCACCGTGTCATAGAACAGCCGAAACACACTATCGCCGTCGTTGCGGTAGTTCTTGGCAGCGTTGATCCCGCCCTGAGCCGCGATGCTGTGGGCGCGCCGTGGGCTGTCCTGGTAGCAGTAGCACTCGACGTTGTAGCCCATCTCACCGAGGGTGGCCGCAGCAGCGCCCCCAGCCAGGCCCGATCCCACTACGATCACCTTGTAGCGCCGCCGGTTGGCCGGGTTCACCAACTTCATCTCAAAGCGGTGCGTATCCCAGCGATTCTCAATCGGCCCGGTGGGTGCCTGTGACCCCAGGATGGGTGTCGTTGCAGTCACCTTTGACTTCGTCTCGCTCATATGTTATTCGCTCCTGACCCCTATAAGCCAATCTCGTGCCGATTTTGCCCCTCACCCCCTGCCCCTCTCCCTCACGGGGAGAGGGGGTTGGGGGGTGAGGGCTGGGCGGCGGCAGATTCCTTAATGTGAATACTGACCCTAAAGATGCACAATCCCGCTTAGCACCGCAATCGGGAAGAAGATATTCGGCAGAATGACCAGCGCCGTCACCAGCATCGCCACACCGCGCCAGGTGCCGGTGTACTTCTGGTTGTTCAGCCCCAAGGTCTGGAAGGCGCTCCAGACGCCGTGGAACAGGTGCAGGCCCAGGGCAATCATCGCCAGGATGTAGAAGAGCGCCACGGGCCAGTGCTGGAAGCTGATCACCACATTGTTGTAGGCGTTGTAGACCCCGTTAAGCTCGGGCTTGTACTCTCCCGCGCTGTAGCCCGCCATACCAAAGGTGAAGTTCAGCAGGTGGAAGATAATAAACAGGAAGATCACAATTCCGCCAAAGCGCATGGTGTAGGCCGCATAGCCCGTGCGGCGCTCCTTTTTTGCATAGCGCTTCACCTTGCTTACCCCGTGTGCGTAGGCGCTCTTCTGGCTTTGCGCCGTCAGCGTCGTCGCCGACCAGATGTGCCCCACGACCGAACTCACCAGCAGCACCCGCATCACCCACAGCAGGTGCTGCGGCCCGAAGACCGGTTCCCCCAGGGTGCGCAGACCCGCCGCATAGGCATTAAATACCGTCGGGCCATAAAACATCTTCGTGTTGCCGTACATGTGGATGACCAGAAATGTCACCAGGAATACACCAGTGACCGCCATGATCACCTTTTTACCGATCGACGAGCGGTAAAGAGTCAGGACCCCTGTCATATTCAAATCCTTCCTTCAAGGCACACGCAAGCGGGGTACCGCAGTATGCCGTTTTTCGTCAGAACCCGTGAGGATGTGCATTGTGTGGGGATTATACTGCTAAAAGTAACAACCGCGAACAGGGGCAGATCTGTCGCAACGTCACTGAATACCCCTAACGGGCGACTGACGTCGCGCCGGAGGGTCGCGTCGCGCCGGGCATCGGCCCCCGCCGACACCGGATTCGTCCGCGTAGGCGGTCGGGCAGCCATAGATTCCTGTGATGCGACGTCAGTCGCCGACGACACTTTCTATTGCGATTAGTCCACCGCACGCGAGTTGATGTTTACTCTTAGGCGACGGCCTGGATGCTATACTAGGGTTTCTCGTACCCGTGCGGATGAGATGCCCATGACCCTAAGCTCAAGGCAGAATGTGATGGATCGGTGCGTATGTGCCCAGTGTGGCGGTAATAACCACGGGGCCGCACGCTACTGCGGCCACTGCGGCGCACTGCTTGTCCGACATCTTCCCCCCACGTTGCCCACGCCCCTGGCCGACATGCCCGCGCCCCTCCGTTCCGGCGATATGGTCGGCGTCGGCGGGCGCTACCGGATCGACCAGCACCTTGGCGGCGGGCGCTTTGGCCAGGTCTTTCTGGCCGAGGACGTCCGCCTCAACCGGCTGTGTGTGATCAAGCAACTGCGGATTGACCCAGCCTGGCCGCCGGAGACGGTGCGCCAGGTGATGGACTCCTTCGCGCACGAGTCGCGTCTGCTCGCCAGCCTGACCTCGCCCGGCCACCGCAACATCCCGGAGATCTACGACCACCTGGACGAGCAGCTTTGTCTGGTGATGAAGCATATCGCCGGTGAGGATCTGGCGTCGCTGATGGCAAATCGGGCGGTGCCGTTGCCTGAGGATGAGGCCCTGCGCTACGCCCGCGATGCCTGCGCGGCTCTGGCCTACATGCACGCCCGCCGCCCCCCGGTGCTGCATCGTGACCTGAAGCCCGCCAATATGATCCGCGACTCGTCCGGCAATATTGTGCTGATTGACTTTGGCCTGGCGAGCCCGGCGTCCTCCGGCGATCCCCTGGCCCTGGCGCAGGCTGGTACGCCGGGCTATATGCCCCCCGAGCAGTGGCGCGGCACGCCTGAGCCGCGCTCGGATGTCTATGCCCTCGGTGCCACCCTCTATCGCCTGCTCACCTGCCGTACCCCGCCCTCGCCTGAGGCTGAGCCGCCCCCGCCGATCCGCCAGATGAACCCGGCGGTTCGTCCTGAGGTTGAGGCGCTGGTGCGCCGCGCTCTGGCCGCTTTGCCGGTTGACCGCCCGCACGCCGCTGACCTGCTGATCGAACTGGAGGATCTGCTGGCCCGGCGCGATCTGCCGCCGCCCGAGCCGGAGCACCCGCCCGTGCCCCCGGATCTGGTGGGGCGGGCGGCGGATCTGGCTGAACTGGCCCAGCGTCTGGCCGGTGACCGGGTGGTGGCCCTGGCTGGGATGCCCGGTGCGGGTAAGACGGCGCTGGCGGCTACGCTGGCTGCTCAGCACCCTGACCAGGCGCGGGTCTTTTGGCATACGTTTCGGGCTGGCGAGGGTGTGGATGTGCTGATCTGGCGCCTGGCTGGCTGGCTGGCCTGCGCCGGTCGCCCCGATGTCTGGCAGCGTCTCCAGGGGGCGCGCCAGTCTGGTGGCCCGCCGCTCTCGCCGGATCTGCTCGCCAGTTATGTGACTCAACTGATGCGTGGCTGGGACGGGCTGCTTTGTCTGGACGATCTGCATCTGGCCGCCGATGACCCGGTGCTGCTGCGGGTGGTCGGGCTGTTAGCCGACGCGGCGCAGACGGGCGGGCCGTCCCTGCTGGCGACGGCGCGGGCGGTGCCGGACTCGGCCCGCATTGCGGTGATCATCACGCTGGGTGGACTGTCTGAGCAGGACGCACGCGCTCTGCTCGACCGGGCCGGGCTGGGGTTGACGACTGAGCAGGCCGCTGACCTTGCCCGCGCTACGGAGGGTAACCCGCAGTTCCTGACTTTGGCGATGGCGGCATTGCGCCACGGTGCCAGCCCGAAACAGATGCTGGGCCGCCTGACCACGGTTGGCGATATTGGTGGCTACCTGCTGCGCGAGGTGGACGCGGGACTGAGCGCACAGGAGCGTAAGGTGATGGAGGCGATTGCGGTGCTGCTGAGCTACGGCGGCACGCAGGATGTGGTCGCCGCCTTGACCGGCGGGCGTCCGGCGTGGCGCACGTTGGCCCACCTGATTGATCGCCATCTGCTCAGCATTGAGCCGCGTGGTGACGGAGATGTCTATCGCCAGCACGCGATGGTGCAGGGCTTCTATTACGCGACGTTGGCCCAGCGCCGTCGCAAGGCGATGCACGAGCGCGCCGGTGGGTACTACGAGACGGAGGAGCAGGATCTACTGGCGGCGGCGCGGCACTTTGCCCCGGCTGGTCTGCCCGAGCGAGTCGCCGCCGCTCTGACCCGCGATATTTGGGGGCTGATCCGTGCGGGCCAGGCCCGTGCGGCGCGTGTGCTGCTGGAGGATCTGCCGGTGGCCCGGCTGGAGCCTGGGCTGCGGGCCGATGTGCGGACGGCCCTTGGCGAGATTTGTGCGATCCTCGGCGAGTACGATAGCGCCCGTGCGCTCCTGGTGTTGACTCTGTCCGAAAGCCCGCGCCATGATGTTCGGCAGGCTCGGCGTCATCGCCTGCTGGCTCAGGTCTGTATGTGGATCGGCGACTACGATCAGGCGGAGACCAACTGCCGCTGCGGATTGGCCCTGGCCGATACTGCAGGGCCGGTGCGGACTGAGACGGCGCGGCTCTACAGCCAACTGGCCGAGGTGCTGATGCGGCGCAGCGACTTTGACGAGGCTGAGGCGGCGTGTCGGGCTGGGCTGGCGGCGCTGCCGCCTGCGCCGGCCAACCCCGGCGAGCGCGGTGCCCTGTTGCTGCGCATGGCCACCGTCGCGGGGCAGCGTGGGGCCTACGCGACGGCGATCAGCGACCTTGAGCAGGGTCTGGCCCTAGCCCGTCAGGCCGCCGACCCGATCCTCACCGCCGCCACCCTGCATAACCTGGGCCACTACCACCAGCTCAGCGGGCGGATGGATCAGGCGCTGGCCTGCTGTAGCGAGAGCCTGCACCTGGCTGAGCAGATTGGCGAACTGGCCCGGCGGATCGCGACCATGAACAGCCTGGCAACAATCCACATGGATCGCGGGGAACTCGATGAGGCGATGGGCCGTTTTGAGGCGTGCCGGGCGATGAGCGAGCAGTTCAACCTGCCGGATGATCGCGCCTTTGCGCTGATGAATATTGGCTGCGTGTGCTATGAGCAGGGGCTGCTCGCCGTGGCCGCCGAGCGGCTTGAGCAGGCCCGCCATCTCCTCAGCCGGATCGGCGTGCGCGATGAGGAGGCCCACTGCCTGTATGTCCTCGGCGACATCGCGCTGCGTCAGGGTGCCGTCGTCGCCGCCGGGGACTACGGCCAGCAGGCGCTTGACCTGGCCACGCAGATCGGCAGCCAGGTGTTCACGTCTTGTGCCCTGCGCGTGCGCGGCGAGGCCCGCCTAGCGCTGGGCGATACGGCGGGGGCCGCCGCTGACCTCGGCGAGTCCTGGCGGCTCCAGGAAGTTATCGGCGACCCCTACGACGCGGCGCTGATCCAGGCGGCCATGGCCCGCCTGGCCCGCGCCCAGGAGAACCACGCCCGCGCTCGCGTTGAGGCTGAGGCCGCCCTCTCGTTCGCCCGCGACTATGGCCTAGCCTACCTGGAGCGCGAGATGACCGATCTGCTCGGGCTGCCGATCAGCCCTCACCCCCCAGCCCCCTCTCCCTGAACGGGAGAGAGGGAGGCGGAGGCGTCCTCGTTCAGCCCTCACCCCCCAGCCCCCTCTCCCTGAACGGGAGAGGGGGAGTCGAGCGCATCCTGATGCAGAATTTCCCCTCTCCC
>CAIRFY010000368.1 GCA_903877945.1 uncultured Oscillochloris sp.
CCTCCCCCGCCCCCCGCGTCACCGCGTCCCCCCCTCACCCCCTCACCGCGTCACCGCGTCACCCCCTCACCGCGTCACCGTGTCACATAGAAAGGAGCGAGCATGTTCCCCGAACTGACCATCGTTGGCGGGCCGTACGAGCGCGGGCACCAGTACGGGGCCGCCGTGCCCCACCTGATTGCCCACAGTATCGCCAGTTATGCGCGGCTCTTCGCCTACCGCCGTGGCCTCGACTGGGACGACAGCCAGACAGCCGCGCTGGGCTACTTGCCGCTGCTGCGCGAGGTGGCCCCCGACCTGCTGGAGGAGATGCGCGGCATCGCCGACGGGGCCGGTCGGCAACTGGGCGAAATCGTGGCTCTGAACGTGCGTACCGAACTGATGGCCGGGGTCGGCAGCGGCGTGATCCACCCCGGCTGGCCCGACGCCCGCGCCCGCAACCGCGCCGCCGGGGTGCCCGCGCACCCGGATGATGCTGCCCCGGCGTCGGGTGCCGCGCCGATTGACGACGGCGAGTGTACGACGGCAGCAGCCCAGCCTACGGCCACCGCTCCTGGCGCGACAATCCTGGCCCAGACCTGGGACTGGGCGGGTGATCAGCGTGCGGCGTGTATCCTGTTGTACATATGTGCCCCCGGCGAGCCAGAGATCCTGACTATGACCGAGGCCGGGATCGTGGCCAAGATCGGCCTGAACAGCGCCGGGCTGGCGGTCGGCCTGAACCTGCTACGCTCCGAGATCGACGGGCGCGACGTGGGCATGCCCGTACACGTGCTGCTGCGCAAGATGCTCCAGGCCAGCAGCTTCGCCCAGGCGCGGGCCATGGCCAATATGGCCCCAGCGGGTGGCTCCTCGTGCGTCACCCTGGCCAGCGCCAACGGCGATCTCGTCAGCCTGGAGATTACCCCGGCGGGGGTGGCCGAACTGCTGCCGCAGGGCGGGTTATTAGCTCACACTAACCATTGTCTGGACGCGGGCGCGGCATCGGGCGAATGTCCGATCAACCCGGCCCTGACCACCACTCGCGACCGCTATGGCCGGGCCTGGGATCTCCTGCATACCGGCAGGGCACTCGGCATCGCCGACTTCCAGGCCATCCTGCGCGATCACCACGGCGATCCACGCTGCATCTGTCGGCACCCCGACCCGCGCCTGGCCCCGGTGGATCGCGGCGAGAGCGTCTGCGGGATCGTGATTGATCTTGGCGCACGAGTGATGCACGTGGCCCCGGACGTGCCGTGTACGGTGGCGTTCACGCCCGTTATCCTCTAAAAACTCGTATTATTTTGATAGGTTTGCCAGCGAAGCTGGCAAACCTATCAAAATAATACACAATTTGCGGAGCCCCAGTCCCCGCCCCTACGCCCGCCGCCCGAACTGCCGCTCCAGTTGTGACGGACTCATCAGGATCATGGTCGGGCGACCGTGGGGGCAAGTGCGCGGGCTGGCGCACGCCTCCAGTTGGCGCAGGAGCTGGCGCATCTCCTCGGTCGAGAGCGCCTGGCCAGCGCGCACCGAGGTGTGGCAAGAGAGGGTGATCAGCATCTCCTCGCGCCGGTCGGCGGGCGTACTGCCACCGCGCCCAGCCAGGTGATCGGCTAGTTCACCCAGAGCGCGGGCGATCTCGTCAGCGGGCAGGCTGGCCGGGGCGGCACGCACGCGCACGCCCTCGCCCCACTCCTCCAGATCCAAGCCCAATTCGGCCAGTTCAGCAGGGCAGCCCAGCAGCAGAGCGCTGACCGCCGGGGTCAGGGATACGGCCAAGGGCAGCAGCAGCCCCTGCGACTCCAGCGCCCCGCCGGTACGCTGGGCCATCAGCCGCTCGTAGGTAATCCGCTCGTGGGCCGCGTGCTGGTCGATTAGGTACATGCCCTCGGGGGCCTCGGCCACAATGTAGGTCAGTCCCACCTGGCCGACCACGCGCAGCGGCGGCAGGGCGCTGGCTGACGAGGTGACATGGTGACGGGGTGACATGTCACCTACCGCCTGGTCAGGCGCAGCGACCGAGCTGATCTCATGCTCTGCCTGAGGTATTTGCTCTCCCACGATATGCTGGTTCTGGTCTGTCACCCCGTCACCTTGCCACCCAGTCACCGTGTCACCGTACCCCCCTGTCCCCGTGTCACCGCCGCCCACATCCCAGCGCGAGCGACCCACGTCCCATGCCGAGGCACCTACGCCCCAGGCCGAGGCGGGCTGCTCGGGTGCGCGGTTGCCTTGGCCGAGCTGACGCAGTTCGAAGCGCCGCTGCTCCCCGGCGCTGTCGTAGTCGGCGTTGGCCCAGGCGGGCACCCCCGCCCCAGCCACCAGCGCCTCGCGCACCGAGCGCCCGATTGCGCTGTGGACACGCGGCGCGTAGCGGAACTTCACCTCACTCTTGGTCGGGTGGACGTTCACGTCCACCGCTGTGGGGTGGACGCGGATGTCGATCACGGCCAAGGGGTGACGGCCCTTCATCAGCATGGTGTGGTACGCCTCCTCGACAATCGCCACCAGGGCACCACGCGGCTGGAGCGCCCGCCGGTTCACAAAGATGTGCATGTAGCTGCGCGAGCCACGGGTCAGGCCGGGCGGCGAGATCAGGCCAGAGACGCGCACCTCCTGATCATCCTGGCCGTGCTGGGCATCGACATCGAGCAACTGGCGGGCCACATCCAGGCCGTAAATCTCGATCAGCACGCCGCGCCGGTCGCCGTCGCCACTAGTCTGCATGGCCAAGCGACCCTCCAGGATCAGGCTGAAGCGCACTTTGGGATAGGCCAGGGCGTACTGCTGCACAATTGCGCTGATCGCACTCAACTCGGTGGCCTCAGAGCGCAGGTACTCGCGGCGCACCGGCAGGTTGTAAAAGAGGTTGCGCACGCTAATGCTGGTGCCAGGTGAGCAGCCGCGTGACGTGCGGGCCTGCACTTGGCCCCCGGCAATGCGCAGTTCGGTGCCTAGCTCCTCGTCAGCCGTGCGGGTGATGCAGATCACCTGGGCCACACTCGCGATGCTCGGCAGAGCCTCGCCGCGAAAGCCCAGGGTGCTAATGTTGAACAGATCATCGGCGACCAGAAGTTTGCTGGTGGCGTGGCGCTCGAAGGCCAGCTCAACCTCGTGACTAGCAATGCCGCAGCCGTCATCCTGCACCTTCAGATCGCGCAACCCCCCGCCGCGTGCCTCCACACTGATACGGTGCGCGCCGGAGTCGAGGGCGTTCTCAACCAACTCTTTGACCACCGAGGCCGGACGCTCAACCACCTCCCCGGCGGCGATCTGCGCGGCGATGGTGGCGTCAAGCAGATGGATTGGCATGGGGCGTATTCTCCACCATAGAGGCGAACATCTTTGCGGGATATTGTACCACGCCTCCCGACTGCACGATCAAGAGGTTTCCTGAAATAGTCCGTAAGATCCAGGAAATTCAGCCCCCGATGACGGCTCATTACAATGAAATTCTTTACACATAACAATACATCATCTGCTCTTAATAATCGAAAGGGGATAACCTGTGGAAAGTCGGGATAACTTCACTCACAGACGACAAAACCATCGAACTATCCGGCGGTGACGTGCTTCAACCGGCTAAAGCCTTGACTCCTCCTTACATAACCGAAATATGGCAATAGAGCAAAAGTCACCCTGTCACACCTGTCACGCTGAGCGAAGCGAAGCGTCCCGGC
>CAIRFY010000369.1 GCA_903877945.1 uncultured Oscillochloris sp.
GCATTGTGCGCCAGCTAAAAGCATCCGGCGCGGCGATCATCTTCATCTCGCACCGTCTGGAGGAGTTGTTCGCCATCGCCGACCGGGTCACGGTGCTGCGCGACGGAGCCTATGTAGACACCCGCCCGCTGGGCGGCGTCACCACTGAGGATCTGATCCGCCTGATGGTTGGCCGCGACCTGTCGGATCTCTTCCCCAAGCAGCACGTGGAGCCGGGCGCGGTGCTGCTGAATGTTGAACACCTGAGCCTGCCTGGTCGCTTTGCCGATATTTCCTTCCAGGTACGACGCGGCGAAATCGTGGGGATGTCAGGTCTTGTGGGTGCGGGCCGCACTGAGGTGGCCGAGTCGATCTTCGGGGTTATGCCGCCTGCCAGCGGGCAGATTCAGATCGACGGTCAGCCCGTGCAAATCCGGCGACCTGAGGATGCGCTGCGCCTGGGGATCGGCTATGTGCCCGAGGATCGCAAGCTGCACGGGCTAGTGCTGGAAATGAGTATCGCCCAGAACATCACCCTCCCCAGGCTGAAGGCGTTCACACGTATGGGCTGGCTGAGTCAGGCCGCCGAGCGCCTTCGCGCCAGCGCCGACGCCGTACAGCTTGAGGTGAAGCTGACCACGGTCGATCAGTTGGTCGGCCAACTCTCGGGCGGCAACCAGCAGAAGGTGGTACTAGCCAAGTGGCTGGGCATCACACCGCGTCTCCTCATCCTCGACGAACCTACTCGCGGCATCGACGTCGGCACCAAGGCCGCCGTCCATCGACTGATGAGTCAACTGGCCGCCGAGGGGCTGGCCATCCTGATGATCTCGTCGGAACTGCCCGAGATCCTGGGCATGAGCGACCGCATCCTGGTCATGCGTGAGGGGCGGATCACCGGCCAGTTCAGCCGTGGAGAGGCCACCCAGGAGCGGCTGATGGGCGCAGCAACCGGGATGGGGTAACTGCCTGGTAGTGATTGACATAATGCCTAAGACATGGTTCAGAACGGCTTTACAGTGTGGCGAAGACGCGAGGACGCGAGGACGCGATGAGGCGAGGACGCGAGGACGCGAGGACGCGAGGACGCGAGGACGCGAGGATGCGATAGCATCGCCTCGTCGCCTCATCGCCTCGTCGCATCCTCGCCTCATCGCCACGTTGCGTGCGGTACACGCACGAGTCGCGCTGGTGCGATAGCATCGCCTCGTCGCCTCGTCGCATCCTCGCCTCGTCGCATCCTCGCCTCATCGCCACGTTGCGTGCGGTACACGCACGAGTCGCGATGGTGAGATAGCATCGCCTCGTCGCATCCTCGCCTCGTCGCATCCTCGCCTCATCGCCTCGTCGCATCCTCGCCTCATCGCCACACTGTAAAGCTGAAACCTGGCACTTGAAACCCCATGCCTAAGGCTGAAACCTGGCACCTGAAACCCTGTCAGATAGACTTTATCCCCCCGGCGGCGCGGTGCTGCCCTTTGTCCCACGGACAAAAATATCCGGCCAGGGCTTAAACGTCGTAAGGAAGGTGGAGTGAGAGAGGATCTTGCCGCGAACATGGATCGTGCGATACACATCGACGCTCAGACCGCCGCGAGCGGTGTCGCTCTTGCGCATGCTGCCCGCTGGTTGCGTCGGATCATTGACATAGACCGGCTTGGTGGGCGCGGGGGTACGCTCACGGATCGTGTAGTCCATCGACACGCTGCGACCAGTGGGCGATCCATAGATGGCGATGGCGAGCTGCTGGTGTTGTAGATCCACCCCGCTCTGCACCAGCAACCAGCCGCCAGTATCGTTGGTGAAGCGCATATCCTGCACACCGGTGAAGATCGCGGCGTCGAGGCCGGGTGGCTCGCCAAGCTCCTCGTACCAGCCGATGCGGAACGAGTGTTCGTGACGCTCGGTGATCGGCAAGCCAGCCCAGAACGCGGCGCGGAAGACGGTGGTGCTGACCTGGCAGAGCCCGCCGCCCCACTCCTTCTGCGTGCGGTTCTGGATAATCGCGTAGCCCTCAACAAACCCGTTCTCGGCGGTCACTGCGCCAAGGTTATCGTTGAACGAGAAGCTACCTCCGGGCGGGATGAGGACACCGTTCATCTGACGCGCACCCGCTTGAATGTTGGTAATTCGGTACTGCTCAGACTTTGCGAAAGAACTGATGCCCAGACCAATCTGCGCGGTGATGCCGAGACTGGCTAGGTTCGTCTCGTTCACCGGGGGCGGCAAGGCAACCAGAGGCAGATGGATGGTTCGCGGGCCACCGGCCAGGGCGGCGTTGATCTGGGCCAGAGCCTGGCCAGCGTCAAGGCCACGGCCCGCACCGCCCGGCGTGAGGATGCGCAGGGCAGCACCATCGTTGGCCGTCACGTCGTTCCATGCCACGCGGGGCAGCGTACCCTCCTCGCGCAGAGCGGCGGCCACCGGCAGCAGGGCGCTGCGTATAGCTGCCGGATCGATGCTCACCACCACGCCAGGCTGCCCGTCAGCCTGCGTGGTGTGGCGCAGGCTGATCCAGCCAGCGATCTGCCCGACCGGCCACTCCCAGCGACAACCTGGCGCGCAGCGGCTCTGCGGACTATCCAGATGAATCGAACCCGCAAGCAGCGTGCGTAGCCGCTCAGCAAATGGGGCGACATCGAAGTCGCGCACACGTGGCGCAAGGGTGCGGGTGCGCAGAGGCACCACCTGTTGCTCAAGACCCTGGGCCATCGCCGTGACCTCAGTCATCGTCGCATCCACCAGCACCTGCACACCCCACATCTCGGGGCGCACCTGCACGTCGGCCCCGACCAGCGCCACATCGGCGTTCGTCGGCGGAACCTCGACAGCGGTTGCGATACCCAGGAGGTAGCGCTGCATCATCGCCTGATCAATGATCAGGTGCAGCGGCAGATCAACACCCTGATCCCACACCGCAGCGGTGGTACGCAGATTATCGGCCCGCGTGTCCGTGCGACCGATGGCCAGAGCCTGAGCCACCGCCCCGTCCACATCCAGGCGCACGCCGATCTCCTCAGCGCTGGGTTGCCACGTCAGATCGGCATAGCTCATGCTCACCGGGCGAGAGAGAAAGGATCCGTAGTGCCGCTCGATCTCCCGCCGCGCCGCGTCAGGAGTCATGCCGCCCACAGACACGCCGCGCACACTAATATGGGGATAGATGCGCTCGGCGAAATCGCGCTCACCAGAGAGGATCACCACCACCGCCACAGCGGCCACGAGGACAGCCAGGGTGAACAGCACCAGGAGCCACTCGAAGAGCCTGCGCACCGGCCTACGGCGTCGGCGCTCGCGAGGCAGCGTTGACACCGTCGGATTGCTCATGGTTTGAGGTGTATCTTTTCACGAAGGGGCGTAGTTCAGATCCGGTGACGGCTCTGCGATGAGGCGCTGCTACCGCGTCCTCGACGCATCACGTTCTCGCCAAATAGGGTACGCCGACTGGATCATGCCGAGTAGAGAACGTCCCGAGTCTACATCACACCTCGCGCAGCGTCAAGAGGTCAGGGTTGTGGTACTAGGGCGACGTCAAAGTCACCCTCCGGCCCTCACCCCCAGCCCCTCTCCCTCACGGGGAGAGGGGAGATTCC
>CAIRFY010000370.1 GCA_903877945.1 uncultured Oscillochloris sp.
CGCCAGTTATCAATATCGGCAAGCAGGGCACGGTCAACCGGAAGAGCGCCACGCGGAGCCTTCTGCTCCTGCGCGAAGCGCTCCAGCGAACCCGCCAGCACCGACTCGCGGCTAAACAGGTTGGCGATACTATCCCACTGCTCAACGTACTGCGTGTAGGGAAGGTAGAGATAGCGGGCAACGCTGGGCGCATCATCACGGGATGGTTCAACCCGCGTATCGTAGATCGCCCACTCATCAAAATCGGTAAGGACACTCAGCGGCAGCTTGGCCGTCCAGGCATAGCGACGCAACTGGAAAGCGGGATCAAAACTCTCGCGCAGATTGACCGAAGGCTTCTTGGCTTCCACAAAAAACTTGGGGCCGCTGGTGAAGCGGAAGAGATAATCAGGAGCCTTGGTGGACGCTCCTATCTTCATGGAATATTCAAGCTGCACCTCACGAAACGCCGCCGCCGCACCGCGCTCATTGCCAATATCCCAGCCCAACGCCTTAAAGAGCGGATCAATAAACTCCTGCCGCGCCTCGGTTTCTTTATACTGCGGCGCACGATAATGGGCGAGATCGGCATGAAAACGGTCAACGAGAGCGATAACGGAGGCGGGAGCTGACATATGAGGCTCCGGGGAGGGTAGATAAGGCGAACGCCGAGATGTACGATAGCAATCCGGCGGGATGATGTCAAGGGAATGCCTTAAAGCGGATCGTAGCACAGAAACGGGGCCATGCGTTGTGGCGTATACTACGCCCATCATGCAATAGACAAGGTTCAATCCTGCGTGACAGTTTGCCGCCAGGCAACCCTCACCCCCTGCCCCTCTCCCTCACGGGGAGAGGGGAGATTCTGCATCAGGATGCGGTCGGCTCCCCCTCTCCCGTTCAGGGAGAGGGGGCTGGGGGGTGAGGGCCGTGCGAGACTGTGATGTAAAATTGGGCATTCTGAAACCATGCCTTGCCCTAGCACCCTAATTGAACACGTGGAGATTCTATGCGCTGGCTCCGCCCCCTCGCCTCTATCGCGCTGCTCGTGATCCTCAGCAGTTGCGGCCCGCCGCTGCACGAGCGCAGCATCACCATTGAGGCCACCGAGATGCGTTTCATCCCCGATAAACTAGAGGCCACGCTGGGTGAGCAGGTCTTTCTGACGCTGCGCAACACGGGGAAACTCGGCCACAGCCTGACTTTTCAGTTTCCCGCTGGTGATCGAACCATCTCCGCCCAAGGCGGTATGGAGGCCATCATGGCCTTCCCGGCGAACGTCGCGGGTAGCTTCCGCTTCTATTGCTCGGTTCCCGGCCACGCCGGGATGGAGGGCGTGATCGTGATCAGCACGCCGTAACTGCCCTCGCTATACTCGGTGCTACTGCTGACGACGACTCGTGATACGTGATGCGTGGTCTGTACTCATGTCACGCACCACGCACCACGCACCACGCACCACGCACCACGCACCACGCATCACGCATCACGCATCACGCATCACGCAGATGATACCTACTCCCACTTTGTCCGATAGATGTCACAGGAGACATACATGACGAACAGTTTTGGCGCACGATCAACCCTCCGTGTCGGCGATAACGAGTATGAGATCTATCGCCTGGACGCTCTGGTGGCGCACGGGGTCAACCTTGGCCGTCTGCCCTTCTCGCTGCGTATTCTGCTTGAGAACCTGCTGCGTACCGAGAATGGGCGCACCGTCACTGCTGAGGATGTGCTGGCCCTCGCGAGTTGGCAACCCCAGGCCGAGCCGGATAGCGAGGTCGCCTTCACCCCCGCCCGCGTCATCCTCCAGGACTTCACCGGCGTGCCCTGCGTGGTCGATCTCGCCGCCATGCGCGACGCGATGGCCGCGATGGGCGGCGACCCCGGCCTGATCAATCCGCTCCAGCCGGTTGAACTGGTGATTGACCATTCGGTACAGGTGGATGCCTACGGCTCTGCGACCGCGCTCCAGGCCAATATCGATCTGGAATTTGAGCGCAACCAGGAGCGCTACGCCTTCCTGCGCTGGGGCCAGACCGCCTTCCAGAACTTTAAGGTGGTGCCCCCCGGCAACGGTATTGTGCATCAGGTGAACCTGGAGTATCTGGCCCGCGTGGTCTTCACGTCGGATGAGAACCCACGGGCCACTGGCCCAACCCAGGCGTATCCTGATACGCTGGTGGGCACTGACAGCCACACGACCATGATCAATGGCCTGGGCGTGCTGGGCTGGGGCGTGGGCGGGATCGAGGCTGAGGCGGCCATGCTCGGCCAGCCGGTTTCGATGCTCATCCCGCAGGTGGTCGGATTCAAGCTCACCGGCTCGCTGCCCGAGGGCGCGACGGCGACTGACCTCGTGCTGACCGTGACCCAGATGCTGCGCACGAAAGGCGTGGTCGGCAAGTTTGTTGAGTTTTTCGGCCCCGGCCTCTCCGCTCTGCCCCTGGCCGACCGGGCCACGATTGCGAACATGGCCCCCGAGTACGGCGCGACCTGCGGGATCTTCCCGGTGGATGCCGAAACCCTGCGCTACCTGGAGTTCTCCGGTCGCCCCGCCGAGCGCGTGGCTCTGGTCGAGGCGTACATGAAGGCCCAGGGTCTGTTCCACGACGCGAACACCCCCGAGGCTGAGTACACCGACACCCTGGCCCTGGATCTCTCCACGGTTGTGCCGAGTGTGGCTGGCCCCAAGCGCCCCGAGGGCCGGGTGGCGCTGCCGAATGTGAAGCAGACATTTCAGGATGCGGTGCCGCAGATCCTCAACCCCAGCGCGCCCACGCCCATCGCTGACCTGGAGGCCAGCGCGGTGGCCGTGGCCGACACCGACTACACGCTGCACCACGGCTCAGTGGTGATCGCCGCGATCACCAGTTGCACCAACACCTCGAACCCCTCGGTCATGCTGGCGGCTGGCCTACTGGCCAAGAAGGCCGTCGAGAAGGGGCTGCGCACCAAGCCCTGGGTAAAGACCAGCCTGGCCCCCGGATCGAAGGTGGTCACGGAGTATTTCGACAAGGCGGGCCTGACGCCCTACTTGGACACCTTGCGCTTCAACACGGTGGGCTACGGCTGTACCACCTGTATTGGCAATTCCGGCCCGCTGCCGGTGGAGATCAGCGCGGCGATTGAGCAGGGTGGACTGGTGGCCGCCTCGGTGCTGTCGGGCAACCGCAACTTCGAGGGCCGCGTCCAGCAGGACGTAAAGGCCAACTACCTGATGTCGCCGCCGCTGGTGGTGGCCTACGCCCTGGCCGGGCGGATCGACATTGACCTGACAACCGCGCCGCTGGGCGAGGGCAGCGACGGCAAGCCGGTCTACCTGCGCGACATCTGGCCGAGCCAGGCCGAGGTGAGCGCGACGATCACCGCCGCTATCCAGTCGGACATGTACCAGCGCAGCTACGCCACGGTTTTCGATGGCGACGAGCTGTGGCAGGGCATCGCCATCCCAGAGGGGGATCGTTTCGCCTGGGAGGCGCAGAGTACCTACGTGCGCCGTCCGCCCTACTTCGACGCGATGGCTGAGCAGCCGCCGACACGGGTGGCCGAGATTACGGGTGCCCGCGTGCTGGCGGTGCTGGGCGACAGCATCACCACTGACCATATTAGCCCGGCAGGCAGCATCAAGGCCAGTTCGCCCGCCGGTGCGTACCTGATCGAGCGCGGCGTTGCGACCAAGGATTTCAACAGCTACGGTTCACGGCGCGGCAACGACGAGATCATGGTGCGCGGCACCTTCGCCAACGTGCGCCTGCGCAACAAGCTGGCTCCCGGCACCGAAGGCGGTTTCGCGCCCTACCTGCCCACTGGCGAAGTGCTGTCGCTCTACGACGCGGCGATGAAGTACAAGGCCGACGGCACCCCGCTGATCATCCTGGCTGGCGCAGCCTATGGCAACGGATCTTCGCGTGACTGGGCGGCCAAGGGGCCGTACCTCCAGGGCGTTAAGGCGGTGATCGCCGAGAGCTTCGAGCGCATCCACCGCTCGAATCTGGTAGGCATGGGCATCCTGCCGCTCCAGTTCCTGGCGGGACAGAGCGCCGAAAGCCTGGGACTGAGCGGCACCGAGACCTTCGATGTCATCGGGCTGGCCGACGCGGTGGCGGCGGGATTCGCCGAAAGCCGCGAGTTGACCGTGCGGGCGGGATCAATCGAGTTCAAAGCCCTGGTGCGAATCGACACGCCCCAGGAGATTCAGTACTACATCCACGGCGGTATCCTACAGTACGTGCTACGCCAACTGCTCGCCGAGAGCAAGCAACCGGCGTAAATGTCCGCTGCGCAGGCCGACGCCCGGCGCACAGCGCATCCCCCCCTCGGAGCGATTTCAGTTCAACCCTCACCCCCCAGCCCCCTCTCCCTAAATGGGAGAGGGGCAGGGGGTGAGGGCCGGCGGGTGACTTTGACGTAGCCCTGAGCCGGGGGGGGCAAAGCGAGTTTGCAACGCTCCACTATGCTATAATGCCCCAGTTGTGCAGTGAACGTGAGTATCGTTAAAGAGACCGAGCTACCCACCTTTCGCCTCGCGCTTGCCGTTTGTCTCTTGCCGTTTGCCAACCTATGGACGATTTCGAGCAACTTGATCACTACGAACTTCTAGGCATTAACCGCAGTGCATCAGCCATTGAGATTAAGCATGCCTACCGCCAACAGATGCGTCGCTACCATCCAGATCGGGTCGCTCGTGCGCCCACTGATGAGCGGGCATACGCAAACCGGCGGGCGTTACGTATCAACGCGGCATACCAGACCCTGAGCGACTTTAGTGCGCGTTCGGTGTACAACCGCAGCCTGAGCGCCCGCACACCTCCTCCTCCCCGCCCGCAGGCTGAGCCGCCCCGCCCGCGCGATCCCCAGGCTGAACTCTACGAGCAGGCCCATGCCCATCTCGATGCCGGGCATATGACGCAGGCCGCCGCCACCCTGCGCGAGCTTCAGCAGATCAACCCGTTCTATCGCGATAGCGCCGCGCTGCTGGCCCAGGCCGAGGCGGCCATTAGCCAGCACCCCGCGCCCGCGCCCGCAGAACACCCCGCGCCTACCAGCAACCGGCGCACGCTGCTCGTCGGCGGGATCGGCAGCCTGCTCGTCGCCGGAATCGGCGCGGCGACCTGGTGGCTGCGCCGACCCACCGACCCAGTTCTGGTCAACGCCGCCACGCCCATTGACACTAGCGTCACCGCGCCCACCGACACCGTGGTTGTCGTGTCCCCATCGCCCGACCCCACCGTCGTTCCGCCCAGCCCTACCGTCGCTCCGCCTACTGTCGCGCCCTCAGCCACGCCCGAACTACTGGCCGAAGATGGCAAACTGTTCGACGCCGAGGAGTTTCGAGGATCCGCATGGCCGACAACCTCGGGGAATGGGTGGAGCGTTAGTGCGAACGATAGATCCTACACCATCACCGCAAACCCAGGCACCGGCAATATCTGGGCGTACCATACGAGCCAGGCCGGCGAGAATGTGCTGATTGGGGTCGATGTGACGGTGAGTGGCGGCGAGGCTGGTCTGCTCCTACGCTTCGACAACGCCGATTCCTACCTGAGCTTCTTTGTGAACCCGGTGAGTCGTAGCTTTCGTCTGGCGGAACATACGGCCAACCTGAATACGACGCTGGCCGATGGGGGGCACCCGGCGATCCTACCGGATGCAGCCGTCAGTAACCGGCTGGTTGCCCGTATGGAGGGCAAGCAGATCGAGCTCCGGGTCAACGGGCAGCGCGTGGCACACCTCAGCGTAGACACGCCACCGCCCACCGCACGTTATGGGCTGGCGGCAGTAGCGGGCGACAGTCTGGTCAAGGCCATCTTCAGCAACCTCCACCTGCGTGCATTGTAGACATACCTCGACGGTATCATTCCGACATTCCAACCACCGGCGTCGTTCGGGCGCGTGTACGCCGCCTACGGAGGTGTGTTTATCGTACTCTCGGTCCTGTGGGGCTGGAAGATCGATAAGACGGTGCCGGATCACGATGACATCACGCTGACCACCCCAACGGCGCTGCTTCAGCTTTGGCTGATTGGCCGCAGTGTTGGCATCGGCTTCGCCTCACAGCCAGCCAGCGCAATTGCGCTGAGCGACGTCCCGCCCGCAGAACTGGCCCGTGGCTCGTCATTCTACAACGTGATGCGGCAGGTCGCCTCGGCCTTCGCCACCTCGTTCCTGGCGACCTACGTCAAAGATCAGGCCGGGCCGCATTTCGCACACTTGGCGGAACAGACGACCCCGTCGTCGCCGCTGTATGCGTATGTGCGCGATGCAATTGGCCTGGCCGTTATGCAGGGCCGCTGAGACTTACCGGCGCAAGCCCAGATCGTGCGCCAGATGCGCCTGCAAGCCTCCGTCATGGCCTACCGTGATGCGCTGCTGCTGATCACGAGCTTTGTGACGGTAGCGTTCGTCTTGGCCTGGTTTGTCGGCAACCCACGTGGCGGCGAAAGCGTGATGGCGGAGTAAGCGCCATGTCACGCTTCTTCGCTTCGCTCAGCGTGACATGTGTGACAGGGTGACTTTTGCGCTATTGCCAATCTGCCATCATCCCAGCGCCTGCGCCAGATCGGCGATCAGGTCGGCGGGGTGTTCCAGGCCGACCGAGAGTCGCAGCAGGTTCTGCGGGGTCTTGCTCTCCGGCCCCTCCACCGACGCCCGATGCTCGATCAGGCTCTCGGTGCCGCCCAGGCTGGTGGCCCGCGTGAAGATCTTCACCCGCGCCGCCACGCCCATCGCCGCCGTCTGGCCGCCGCGCACGGCGACCGAGAGCATCCCGCCAAACCCGCCGCACATCTGGCGGGCCGCCACGGCGTGGCCGGGGTGGCTCGCCAAACCAGGGTAGTGGACGCGCTCGATCTGCGGGTGGGCATCCAGAAAGCGGGCCACCTGCATCGCGTGATCGGCGTGGGCACGCATCCGGTAGGCCAGGCTGCGGATACCGCGCAGAATCAGCCAGCAGTCGAAGGGTGAGGGCACCGCACCGCCATTCCCCTGGATGAAACGCACCCGCTCAAAGAGCGGGCCAACCTCGCGTGTCACCACCGCACCGCCCAGCACATCGCTATGCCCACCCAGGTACTTGGTCGTCGCGTGGATCGCCAGGTCGGCCCCCATGCCCAGCGGGCGCTGGAAGATCGGCGTGGCCCAGGTGTTATCCACCGCGCAGGTCGCCCCGACCTCGTGGGCGATCTCAGCAATCGCCGCAATATCGGCCACCTTCAGCAGCGGGTTCGAGGGCGACTCGATCCAGACCATGCGCGTACTCGGGCGCAGGGCCGCCCGCACGTTGGCCGGGTCGTCCATATCTACCGGCGTGTACTCCAGACCCCAGGGCAGCATCAACTCGCGCAGCAGCCGGGTCACACCGTGGTAGGCATCATCAGGGGCGATCACGTGGTCGCCGGGGCGCAGAGCCTGAAAGACGCTCATCGCCGCCGCCATGCCCGACCCGAAGGCCGCGCAGTCGGCCCCGCCCTCCAGCGCGGTCAGGCACTGCTCCAGCATCGTGCGGTTCGGGTTACCGGCGCGGGTGTAGACGTAGCCGTGCGGGTAGTTGCCGTCCTCGGCCCGCTCAAACGTCGTCGAAAGATAGATTGGCGGAATCACCGCCCCCGAGGTCGGGTCGGGCTCCTGTCCAGCGTGAATGGCAATTGTCTCGATCTTCATATGAGGTTTCTCTTGTGACTTGGTGATACGGTGACACGGTGATACGGTGACACGGTGATACGGTGACTCGGTGATACGGTGACTCGGTGATACGGTGACTCGGTGATACGGTGACTCGGTGATACGGTGACTCGGTGACTCGGTGACTCGGTGACTCGGTGATATAGCAATCCTCTTGGGGTTGTTGTGTGGAGTCAAGGCTTTAGCCGGATAAGGCCGCCTAAAGGCTCGACTCCTTTTCATAACCAATTTAGGATTGCTATACGGTGACTCGGTGACTCGGTGACTCGGTGACTCGGTGATACAGTGACAC